>JAHITG010000005.1 GCA_018817865.1 Spirochaetota bacterium | reverse complement strand
ATATCTTTTTCAGGCCTGACCTGTACTTTAAGGTTCAGCTTTCCCCTTACCTTCTGAAGCGGCTTCAAATCCTGAAAAGATACAGTATATTCCTTTGCTTTTTCACAGTATAATCTCTGCAGTTCCAGAAAAACCGGCTTGATCATTTTTTTATTCCTTGTAACCAGCCCCATGGTCTGGTTCATTGCGATCATGGTATACCAGTCCACCAGTGACCACCAGATGACCCCGCTGACTACCCCGCTCTCCACAAAAGCTTTGTACGTATCCCGGGCTATCATGACCTGCCGGTCCAGATCAGCCATTTCATTTCCGGACCAGACACCAAACTCGGTTGCAATAATAGGCTTATCCGGATAAAAAGAGTTCATTTTACTCAATGCATATAATGTATGCTCATACGGTTTGTCCCAGTAAAAGACCCCGTAGTACATGGTTGCGCCGAATACATCCATATCACGGTGGGTATTATCAGTCTGGTCATCACCCGTTGCTGACTGGGAATAGATACGGTTCGGGAAGACCTCCTTTCCCAGCTTCTTCATTTCCCATAAATAGGCTAATCTCTCACTCTGCCACCCGCATTCGTTGGCCAGGCCGTGAAACAGGATCGATGGTGAATTATAATTGGCATAGATCATCTCAAAAAGCATCTGCGGTGCCAGCTCCTTGTTCTTTATCTGGTACAGAAATTCCGGTCCGTCAAACCACATGACCGGGATCTCTTCCCATACGATGATTCCCAGTCTGTCAGTTAGCAGGTAGGTAAAAGGATGATGGGGATAATGAGCGCTCCGCAGGAAATTAGCGTTCAGGTCCCTGATCAGGTTCATATTATCCAGAATGAGGCCGAACTTATCCTCTTCCATGACCCTTCCGTAAGGATAGAACTCCTCATGGTAGGAGACGCCTTTCAGAAAGAGAGGGGCTTTATTGTTGTTAAGATAGATCTTCTGGTTATTGATCTCATATCGTCGTACACCGAACTGATAAGCGTTCTTTTCTATCAGACTGTTATTCTTGTCGATCAGGATGGTTTCAAGAATGTAAAGCCGGGGATCCTCATTCGACCAGTATTTTAAATTTCCAGATGGAATCACATGCTCAAACTCTACCGCCATAAAATTCTCATCACCGGTATGGACATTCTTCCCTGCCAGGGATGCTACTTTCTTTCCTAAAAGGTCTGAAGAGAAGGAGGAGAGGAGGTTGGCTTCTGTCAAAGAAGCTTCGTATATATTAACCTTTACGGTACACTCTTGATCTTTGTTATAATAATTCTGCAGGATAAGAGCAGGTGCTATTACGCAATCCCCGTTCTTTTTAAATTCATACGGCACATCTGCCCTAACAACAGAGAGAGGATCTGATATTTCCACATAGACATCCCTGACGATCCCGGTATAGTTCCACCAATCCATCTTTTTATAAGGAACGATATCATGGTCATTTCCTTTTGGGTATTCATCCATAAGCCATGGAATATTATCCAGCCGGACAAAGATGATATTGTCATCCCCGAACCGGACTTTACCCGATATATCAAAAGCAAAAGCAGAGAACCCTCCTTCATGTGAACCGCAGTGTTTCTCGTTCACCCATACATCTGTGATATAATTGGCACCGAGAAAGAAAAGCTTCAGGACCTTGTTTTTGTATTGAGCGGGAATGTGAAGCTTGACCCGGTACAACACTCCGTCCTGATACTTGTCAGGAAAGAGGTTTATGGAAAAAGGAAGAACTCCCTTTTTCCAGTCCTGGTCTTTGAAACTTCTTCTATGTGAATTCTTGCATTCTTCCTGCAGACGCTGTATGGTATCTTCATCCCGGTCTTTAACGGAGAGCTTGTGGTCCAGAAAGATCCGCCTGTATCGACACTCTTTAACAGGAAGATAGGCTCTGCTCTTCTGTTTAAAAAAATCAGGGAAGATGATCCCGTTCTGAAAAGGAATGTAATATCTGCTGTTCAGTTTCTTAAGCTCGAAACTCCTCCTCGTGATATCTGCCTGCAGGTTGAACTGTATCAGTGTAAAAAACAATAATAATATAACTCTCATTAAAACTCCATTAAAGCTGAACCATAAAACTGACAAGATGAACATCTTCCAGATCACTGATCGGCATAAGGGTATAATTGAACCTGTATCCGGCTTCTTCTGCACGGTACTGAAACCCGATACCCAGAGAAAGCGGATTGAGGTCATTGTTGAACCGGTACCCGGCAGAGAGGTCCACCAGGCTGAAAAGCGTCAGGGTCATGCCTGCTGCCGGAATATCATCTGATATGAACTGATAAATATAATTTCCGAATACTTTTGCAGAAACAGAGCCAGTATTGATAAACCCGTACCGTATTCCAGCAGATATCCGGGCGGGAATATCTTCGGAAGTATTGTAATCATCAAAGGCCAAACCAATGTTGTGAAGGCTGAGTCCCATTGTAAAATTCTCCTGCGAACCAATTCCTGCCAGGACAGGCAAAGAGAGCCCATACTCTGCTCCGGCCCCAAAGAGCACAAGGGAAGAACGCATGGACGCGATCCGCGACTCAACATAATCCGCCTTAAGACCGATCCTTAATCCTTTTACAAAAGGAAGCTCCCTGGCTAAAAGCAGGTTCACTGCATAATGATCATATACAATGGTCCGTCCTTCCGATATGATAGGATCCTTCAGATAAAAATATTTTACACCTATTACAAAGTTTACAGGATCAAGGGGCTGGCCAAAGAAGAGGCTTACCTTGCGGGTATCTCCGAGGTTCTCCGTATCGGAGAAGAGCACGCTCCGGCTCTGGATCCCCCCAAATCCTGCAGGGTTACCAAAAACAGAAACGATCCCGTCAGCCGTGGCAGAACCGCTTTTAGAGGCGATCTCTGTAAAACCGGATTCCGGGATATTCAGAAAATCATAAGTATTCCGTACAGCTGCTTCACCGGACACACTTATCAGAAACAGAATAATAATTGAATAAATCAATTTCTTCATTTTATTCCTATTACAACAGGTAGCCGCAGGGTGCTTGTACCCGAAGGGTATAGCCTGCGCAATGTTAAATAATATATATAAACGCAAGCTGAAGCTTGCGACTACCAGCGATTAATATATTATTAATGCACCAGCAGCACTTTCTTACTGATGGTTTCATCTCCCATTTTTATCTTTATAATATACAGACCTGTTCCAACCGGATCATTGCTCTCCGTTACTTTTCTCCATTCGATGGAGTTATTGGAGGGTGAAAGTCCCTTCTCTTTCTTCCATACCAGCTGTCCTGAAAGGGAGTAGATCCGGACAGAGACAGTCTCTGCTTTGCCTAGATCAAAATTTAATATCAATTTTTCATCATCCGGCTCAAGGAAGGTTTTGGAAAGGGACACATCCAGCTTCTCCGCAAATGAGGCATTCACCGTCACCTGCAGGGTATAGGTAGTTACATTGCTCATACTGAAGGTGATATATCCTGTCTTTGCATTGGTGAAGCTGATAGAATTGGCCGTAAATGTATTGCCTGTTACGGTACCGACATCCCCGTGAACAGCGATCTCGTATCGGCTGTTTAAAAACTCACCGGTAGAGACGGAATTGCATCCCATGATAGTCAAAGGAACGGTCTCATTCTCATTAACATAAATAGCAGATGGCTGGATACAGAACCTGTTCCAATCCCCTACGGTAATATAGGAATAGGTTATGGATGCAAACTGGTTTGTATTACCGGCCGTACCGTTTATAACATATGAACTCAGGTCAGCTTCCTGCTGAGTCTGAGAAGCACCGATAAGGTCAGCTACATCAGGGTCAACACTGGTACTGTTCCACCAGGTATCATCTCCACCCGTAAAATACCATTGTGTAGAAAGAGGATATCCCTGAACCTCCCGGAACATCTGGTTTTCATCAAATCCTGAACCAGCTATAAAATGCCAGCAGGAATCCACAGGTGATCCGATAAGAGAAACGGGTATGGCTATCTCGTATTCACTCCATCCAATAGCTCTAATATATATATTATTTTTCGTGCCGTCCGAGTTATCCCCGTCACTGCCATCCCCTATCAACTGTCCGGCACTATTCCACAATCTTGCCCTGTAGGTTGATGACCCGTAAAATAAAAAATCCATTTTAGGATATTCACACTTCAGTTCCACAGCCGGCCCGTTAGAAGCGGTAGTACCATCCCCTTCTATTAAGGTGACCATACCGGTATCCGGTGTTCCCGTATCTATGCCGATAAAAAAAGAGGCAATGTCATACTCTCCTGTTCCATTGCAATTCCTGAACATAAAATAGACATAATTTGCATCCCAGCAGACACGGAACTGATCAATATCAGCTGAATTAGGAGTAAAGATCTGATTTGTTGACGGATAGACATAATCACCGTCCCCTTTATCATCATTGGAAGCATCCTGCCAGATATACTGGTTGTCCGTTACCATGGCGGTATTTGATGGTAAAAAATTTAACGAAGTATTAGTTTTCCAGTCCCCGATCAGGCCGTTCGTATTGATCGTTTTCATTCCGATATATCCTGCGGACAGATTTAAACCTGATAAGAAAATAACAAGCAGTATCAACACGATCTTTCTGATCAAGCCCTGATTAAAGGAAAGAATAGATGTTATGAATGTTTGCGTAAACATTGCTTTATTCATTATACCACTATTTTAATAAAAAGTCAAGAAAAAAATTACTTTTTTTTGAATCGGAGCAGATAATAAAAAAGGATATTTATTTTTTAGTAGGGACAAGGCATGCCTTGTCCCTACATTTGCAAACAAATCCAAAAACTGATTCATTACCATATTTTTATTAAAACCAGACATCGATCCTCTTCACCTTCCTGTTTCGAATATCGCGCGAATACGGCTCTCCTATCAGGAGACTCTCTGTCTCCACGACCCTTCCATTATGATAAGCCAGCCTGCATCGCACGGCTTTGGGCTGGTTGACATTATAAATATTTTTCCGTTTTTCATTATGATAGATCACCAGAGTATGGCCCAGAAATTTATACAAAAAGGAGTTCTTCGGAAGGATGATCTCTTCTTCTTCCAAAGGAACGGGATCTTCAGAAGGAACCTTTATCCTCTTTTCTTTTGATGTAAAGAGCCATTCAGCCAGCTGTGGAGAGAACTGCAAATAAAGCTTCCCGGCTTTTAGAAAAAAGGGCTTTAACCCGGAGGTCATCATGATCCACATGGATAAAAACTCAGCCGTAGCCCCTGAAAGCCTGGAGACAAATCCTTGACCGTGTGATTCCTCTTCCGGATACGCACTGCTTACGATAAAAGAGACATTCTCAAAGATACTGCGGCCGTATCTGGCCGGATCCATAAAGGGGACCAGCATCTTCCTCATCATTTTATAGAATTCATCCGTAAGGCCGTTCTTTAAAAGCTCCAGCAGATACTTATACTCCATATGCAGCCAGATAGATTCATTCTCCAGCCATCCGCGGGTAAAGATCTTTATCCTGCCGACATTAATGCTTGTATCTTTCAGATCCTCATTAACCTTCAGCATCTTCAATTTCTTATCATACAATCCGCTCTTCAGTATTCTCCTATGGAATAAAAGAGCCTCTTTCTTATCCCGCATGGTGCGCAGGTAATGGACCGGCCCTTCTAAAAAAAGAGGAAGGGGTTTCTGTGAGAATTTCATTGGCCTGATACATGGCAGGCCCTCCGGGTTTCTTATTATTTTTGAATCTGTTTTTATAAACTTATGTGATACTACCTTATTCTCAAAATTAGTATAGAGGAGTTGCTTCTTTGGATCAAAAGCTTTTTGGATCCCTGTATTAACTTTTTTTAAAAATAGTCCGAACATTTTTTTTAACAACCCAACGGTAATATTCTTCTCCTTCCCTGATACACCGAGGAGCGTCTTTTTACGATATGATTCTACCGCATCATGGGCCCTGTCCCAGAATTTAAAATTGTCTCCTGAATACTTTTTTGTGATATCTTCAAGAACCTCCAGAAGGTCTATAATTTCAGCTGCTGTCGTGATCTCGTATCTATCCTCTACCCTTAACATTTCTAAAGTATTTTGTATTAATCCCATAAGCCTCTTCAGTTCCAGGGTTTCTGCCAGGGATGAACCGAAGATACCGGGCAGGCCGTTCAATGCATCACACCAGTTTGACTTACCTGCTTCCATTTCAATGCCGACCCCTTCCGGATCGAGACTGCCGTACTTATTGGCTGTCAGGGAGAGAAGTTTCCCTAAAAGTGTGGTCTTGTAGATACTTCCCTTGCCAAAAGCTGTCCTGACAACATTTGCCTTTTCTTTTCTGGCTTCGATCATTTGAGATTTTTCAAAATTCGCAATTATTGAACCGAGCTGTCTCGGCTGTCCGTTAAAAAGTACGTATTTCTGCGACCGGGGTTGTACCACATGGCTATTATCATAAAATGTAAAGGCCTTCTTCTTCAAGAACAGAGAACTCAGCCTGTCAGGAAAGATCCCGATAAAGCTTTCTATAAGATCAATATTATAATGCCAATGGTCTGACCAGAATCCTTCTCCATGAAGAGCCTGATCGATCTTTTCACTGTTACAGAGAATTTTCTCCAGCAGCCTGTTCCTGCCGGAGGCCCCTATCTTGATCCCCTCTTCCTCCAGATAGTCAAAGAAAGCTCCCACGCTGAAGGGTTTCAGAAAAAACTGCTTTAATTTCTCTTTTACATCTGCATTCTTAAAAAAGGAGAGAATACTTTCTATCTTCTTTACTTTAAATTTTGAACCAAGCACCTTTAAGGGATTGAACCCATCCAGCTGGATAAGGCTTGTAAAATGGATCAAAGTCTCATCTCCCAGTTCCGGATTAAAGAAGAGATCACTCCTCCTGTTCTGGTTTACATCTCTGTAGTTTCCCGTGCCCTGAGAAAAGTACTGCGGTTCTACAACAAAATTGTTGTACTCCCTTTCCATATCACCATGGATCCGGGAATAGATGTAATAATTCTTCTTGCAATTCTCCGGACCGATCGTAATGGGATATCCTCCGCGCAGAAGATTATCCAGGAAGGTTTGTTTCGTATAATTATCCAGTTCCTCCGATGATGATCCGGTCAGGATCTTTGATCCGATATCGCGGATAAGATTACGGTTCTCATCATACTTCTTTTTAACTGCGCCTTTCTTCATCATCTTCGTGATAAAAGGCTCTAGTTCTCTAGCATGCCGGACATTCCCGATAATTGAAAAATATGAAGACTCTGCTCCATCTTTCAAATTCAGACTAAAAGAACCGAACCCGCAAGGAGTCTTGTTTTTTGCACTTAAGGCCGGGTCATTTTTGAATTGTCCTGATCGTAAAAAATTGTACGGTCGGGAAAAATCATTTACAGGTCCGAAGAGAAGATCAGGATCTACTATAAAATCAGGAAAATGGGCCTTATCTCCTGAAAAATAAAAACCCGCATAAAAATTGGCAGATCGAATCTTCACAATCTCAGGACGGTCCTCCGGTTCCACAGAGAGTTTATACAGGGGAAATTTTCTATGAGGAGTAAATTCAACTCCACTGAACCACCCTTCACCGAGCCGGCTCATATTCTTCAATAAATGATCATTGGACCCGAATGGATTGATCATAGGCAAGCCGTCAATACAAACGATCTGAACAGGAGACTTCCGGATATTCCTGATCGTTAGGATACGTACCATGGACGGCACAGTCTCATTGGGAATGGTAAAATATTCCACCTGAAACTCTATCCCTTCTTTTAGATTTATATCCCTTATCTTAAGGGAATGAGCGCTGATATGCATATATTGCTCTGCTTCATCTCCTTCCTGACTGCTTTGAAAGGGCTCGTAGAACCGGCCATTTACCTTAATAAAGGTTCTAAACCCGGCAGATGAAGTCATACGATAGGCCTTATTAGCCGGTAAAAACTCCATGATAGCTCCGTTCTTGTACCTGGTTCCCATACAGGAGATGCCCTGAGCCCGGTTCACATAAAAGATCCACATGGGTTTTCCCCATGCTCCGGCAATTCCCGGGAAGAAACTGGCAAAGGGTCTGGCTTTATTGTAATTTTTGATCACAAATTCATCATCTTCAATTTTATATGTAACTTTATCAGACACGATCTCTCCTTGTTAAAAGCATGTTTTTATCCGGGTTCCTTAATAGTTTACCTCAACTTTGATCTTCTTTGCTTCATAAAAAAAACCGATCTCAGGCTCTGTGATCTTTGGCGGAAGAAATCCGAATCCCTTTACAGGATGAAACCCGGGGCCTTCAACAACAAGGCACAGTAGATTCTCTTCTTTCAAATAATTCTCAGGGATATAGAACCTGTGCTGAGGCCCGACCTCTTCATATTTTCCAAGCAGGGACCCGTTCACATAGATCAGGCACCGGTCATGACATTCGTTGATCTGTATATATAAAGGAGCAACCCAGTCATCTTTCTTGATCATTTTAAATTTCCGTCGCATCCATATTATATTTCCAAACTCCTCCTGGAAGACATACATCTTTGCCTCGGGAACGGAAAGCCAGGTGCGCTCATCAAAGTCCGGAGAATAGTACTTTTTATGGTCTCCTCCCAGACCCTGCATCACTTTCCATTCCTTAAAAGGGATCTCTTCTTTTTTATTTTTAAGCTTATACACAACAGAGACAGGTTCATACAGCCCGCTCAGTTTTTTAATAGGGCCTTCATGCGGATGGGCTTTAGTATGAAAGGCATTCTCATAAGAGATCGCAATAATATTTTTACCCTTCTGTACCATCTCTGTTATATCCAGTTCAGGAGACCCGATCCCGATCCACCGGAAGTGGCCGTTAACATAGACAGTGAACCGGTCCATCTCATTGGTCTGCATCTTCAGCTTCACTGCCCCGGCTCCTTCCGGCAGAATAAACTCGTTTCTAAACCAGTAATACCCGTGCTCGAAAATTTTTGCCTTTTCCAGAGGAGTATCACTTTTTATCTTTATCCAGGACCTGTCATTAAACCCGGGCTCCTTCTCATCCGTATCCGATGATACAAACCAGTCACCAATGTATTCGATCTTATTGGGACTCTTCTCGTTAAAAAGCAGGTCCACTTCCATTGCTTTTGTATCCTGCTTCTTTTTCCCGATAGGCAGGGCCTTCCCTTCAGCCGTTACCTTCTTTATTTCTTTACTGCTATAGAGAGTGATCTTCTGTTTTTTGCTCTTGGGTTTGATCTGGAAATCAAAATGTATCCCATCAGCTCTCTCTTCCCAATCCTCCAGATGATAAAGGTCGGAAAGCATCAGAAACCCGTTATCCATCCATAGTTTATTGGCCTCTTCTTCAGGCAGGATCATAAAGGAATAATCCTGTATTTCAAAGACCGATATTTCATCATGGCTGTATGTAACTTTCATTAATTTATCCCCCGTTCTTTTTGTCTTTTTGATGTCACCTTTAACCACCCTGAACCTGTCAGGGCTGACTAAAGCCATCTCGCCTTCTATCTTTTTACTTCCCTTTAAAATTATATATTCCTTCTCTCCTATCTTTTTCTTCAGAATAATCTCGGATGTGGAATAAATGATCTTCACGGAATCACTGATAGTAAAATCCGCAGGCAGAAGAAGAGAAGAATGAGCCGGTAGTTTCATATTTTCCCCGGGGAACCGGATCATCTTTTTAGCAAGTCTTGAGTGAAATGAGATCCTCACGAGTGTCTCCTCATCCTCCAGGTTCCGAACCAGGATCATTCCATATTTTGTATTTTTACGATAGAGTATCTTGACATTTTCATAAGATCCCTTAAAAGAACTATCCTTCTGGGCCCGGTCTTTATAAAGCCGTACGATATCCCTGTCTCCTTTGATGAGATCCACTCCATTGGTTGTGGTTTCCCCTTCCAGGATGAACTCAGGGAAGGACTGCACCATGTAGGCATAATTACGAAGGTGATGATATTTTTCATGGATCTCCCCCCATTCCCGTACAGGGGCCGCGCCAAAATCAAAGGTTGTACAGATACCGATACCGCCAAAGTCACCTTTGGCGCTCCAGTAAGGAAAGGATGTCCCTCCGACTGCCATATAATAATTAAGGACCGATGCGCCATAAGTAAGAACTGTCTTCATGATGGCATCGGTCACTTCGGTCTCCACATTATAAAGAGGCTGGCCGTACTGGGCAAACCATCCTGCTTCCAGCTCCAGGATCATAAGCGGTTTATCGCTCTGCACAATACGCCCTTCTTCGATCTTCCTGTCAAAATCATTGAACTCCCACATCCAGATCCAGGGAATATTCGGATAATAGGTGTGGGTATTTATGATCTCCGTACCAAGGATACAGCTTCCTTCATTAGTATAAGCCGGTACATTGATCTTGGCCTGCCTGACAAAATCAAGCAGGGTCAGAAGATATCGCCTGGCCTCTTCTTTGCTTTTAACAATACCACCTTCTTCGATCAGATGGTCATACTCATTCTCGATCTGGACCAGCACAATATTCCCGCCATTGGTGACCAGGTGGGGAATTATGATCTTCGCCACTTCCCCGTACCAGTCATTAACGATAGTCAGGTATTCTTTATCCGGGAGCCGCAGCGGGATATCCATCGAAAGAAGCCAGTGAGGAAATCCGCCAAAATCCCATTCCGCACAGATATACGGACCGGGTTTTATGATCACATACAGGTTATACTTCCGGCACAGTTTCAGGAATCCGGGCAGATCCCGGTCACCCTTCCAAATGAGTTTTCCTTTTTCAGCTTCATGAAAATTCCACGGTATATATGTGGTAATAAGATTACATCCGGCCTGCTTGACCTTCTTCAGCCGGTCCTCCCATAATTCCCAAGGTGTCCGGAAGTAATGGAATTCCCCGCCGATCAAAATTTCTCTCTTCCCGTTAATGATCAGGCTGTGACCATCGTATGTAATACTCCCGTTCTTCATTCTCTTTTCCTCCGATAGGCTGTTTATGTTTGCGCAAACATAAACAGCCTTAAAATCGTTTATCTCTTTTTTAAAAAATCATTTTCTTTACAAAACAGAATTAACAGGTCATACACAAACCATTACTTTTGTAATTCCTGATCGATCTCTTTAGCAATTTCATCCATTGCTTTTTTTGTATTGATCTGGTTGCGTACGATCAGATCGATCCTGGGGTAAATGATCTTCTGCTCCACTTCTGACCAGTTAGCGATAAAAGGATTAAAAATAATATACTCTACCGCTTCATTGAGCATTCCTTTATTCACAGGAGGATTAACTTTATCACCTGCCCAGAGAGGGCCGTACGCCAGCTTCTTAAGAGCAGGTTGAGCAAGGCCTGCTTCTGCCAGCTTCTTCTGGCCGTATTCTCCGGAGATCACCTTTAAAAGTTCATAAGCCATTTCAAGATTCTTGGCTGATTTAGAGATCGCATACCCGGATCCTCCGGTTGCAAATCCCCTCCTGCCGCCCGGTCCCTTAGGGAACATGGCAACATCCCATTTAAAATCTTTGGTATCACGGAGCACAGGTGTGTCCCAGATGCCGGACCCGTACATGGCGATCCTGCCGGTCATGAACATCTCGTTATAACCTGTCTCAACACTGCTTGGTGAAGGCATGACCTTATACTTGTAGATCAGATCCCTATAGAATTCCAGACCCTTTATTGCATTTGCCTGATTTAAGAGGCATTTTCGCGGTTCATGGACATTATCCACGATCTTTCCTCCAAAGGAATAGACAAAATTCTGCCAGGCCCATCCGTAAAAACCATACTGATTTACAATTCCTGATTTTGATATCTTTGTCAATTTTTTTGCTGTCTCCAGAAATTGTGCCATACTCCAGCTGTCTTTCGGATAAGGGACTCCTGCCTGGTCAAAGAGATTCTTGTTGTAAAAGATACAGGCAAAAGGAGCCACATCCCTTGGAAGGCCGTATAATTTTTCACCCTTCTTGAAACGGGAAATGATCTGGGGGAAATAATCCTTTTCTGTGATGCTCCTGTCTTTGGCGAGCAATCCGGAGATATCCATCAGCATATCCTTCTCAATGAATTTGTCGATAAAATTCACTTCGCAGAACATGATATCCGGCATGGAGCCCGATGCGGCCCGTGTCAGGATCCTGTCAATATATCCCTGGCCCTGGGGTGAATGGGAGATCGTAACAATAATATCCGGGTACTTCTCATTAAACAATTTTATGGACTCTTCAATAATAATTACTTCTTTGATATTCCCCCAGATAGCGATCTCAAGTTCATTTTTTTCTTTCACATCACCCTTCTTTGTACAATTGCTGAAAACGAACATACCTAAAATAAAAACAAAACAGAGTGATCCTAATAAAAATTTAACACCTCTATTCATATTGTACCTCCTTTAACAATGTTTGCGTAAACATTATATCAATAATATACACCCCTTTTTTAAAAAATCAAGTAAAAAATAAAAAAATATCTTTTACTCACATCTCTTTCCCGTTCTCTTATCATGTCATCCCCGAATGCTTAAATCGGGGATCTCAAACCAAGAAGAATCTGTGAGATAATGAGATCCCCGCTCCCCGCTTTCACGGGGACAAGTTTCGCGGGAATGACATTTCTATATATCACCCAAAAAGCACATCGACGCGTTTGATCCGTCCATTCCGCACATCATAGGAGAATGGCTCCCTCAACACGGCTCCCTCGATCATATGAGTTTCGTCATTATTATATATAAGGTCTATCCTCTTGATCCTGGCTCTTTTCGGGCCGAATGTATCTTTCCTGTCCGGATTATGGTAAATCACAACAGTGTTCCCTAAAAACTTGAAGAGATAACTGTTCTGGGAAAGGATGATCTCTTCATACAGTTCTTTTGCCGTGCTCAGATCATTATAAAGGGGATCGGCTTTACTGAAATTCTTTACGATCTCTTTCTTCCGGGTAAAAAGCGTTCCCTTTAGTAAAGGCTGGAACCGGAGGCAGAGCTGACCTCCCTCCATGTAGAACGGCTTCAGTCCAACATTCATTACAAGCCATATTGAGAGAAATTCCGCAGTGGAACCGGAGAGCCTGGCAATAAAACCCTGACCATGGATCTTGGTATCCGGATGCGCGCTGCTTACAATAAAGGAGACATTTTCAAAAATACTACGGCCGTAAACACCCGGGTCCATATATGGTACCAGAGCCGTCTGGATCGCTTTATAGTACTCATTGACCAGGCCATTACGCAAAAGCTCCAGCAGATATTTATACTCCATATGAAGCCAGACCGATTCATTTTCAAGCCATCCCGGAGTAAAGATCTTTAACCGGCCGATATCGATACTGGCTCTTGCCAGAGAAGCATTGACCTTATACATCTTCAGTTTCCTGTCATACAGTCCGCTCTTTTTTACACTGGCATGGAACCGGCCGGCCGGATCCCTGTCTTTTAGAATTCTCAGATAATGCATGGGGCCTTCAAGGAAAAGGGGAAGAGGCTTCTGCTCAAACTTTAAAACTTCGATGCAGGTATGATGCTGCCAGTTCTTCTTCTCTTTTCCTGCCTCCTTCCTGATCCGGTACTCTGTGACCTTATTCTCAAAATAGGTATTGATGACACCTGTCTTCTTATCAAAAGCCCTCTTTAATCCTTCATCAACCCGATGCAGAAAAAGATTCAATATGGCCTGTATTCTTTCAAGAATAATGGATCTCTCTTTTCCGGAGACACCCAGCCTGGTCTTCTCCCAGTACTTCTCTTTTGCAGTATGGGTCCTGTCCCAGAATGAAAAATTATCTGTATACTCCTTTGATGCTTTTTCCAGGGTCCCTAAAAGATCAATGATCTCTTCTGCGGCGCTTATCGTACCTTATTTATTCTGAAGTACTTTCT
>JAHITG010000310.1 GCA_018817865.1 Spirochaetota bacterium | reverse complement strand
TTCTTGAGATAGAGGATAACGGCAAAGGTATTCCACCGGATATCATGGAAAAGATTTTTGACCCTTATTTTACTACAAAGAAGGATGGTACCGGGCTGGGCCTTTCTATTGTTGAAAAAATTATTACGGAACATAATGCAAAGATCAAATGTGAAAGTGTGGCGGATAAGGGGGCAAAATTTACAATTGAGTTTTCAGCATGATGTGTTTGGTGTAACAGGTAATAGGCAAAATAAATTTTAGAAAGGGTATCGTGAGAATTTCTCGCGATACCCTTTTTTTATTTTATAACTCTGAGAGTTTCTTTATATAGTCAAAATGCACTTTGGCATTTTCTGCAGCCTTTTTATATAGGATCTTGGCCCTGTCAGGATAAAGCTTTTCAAGAGACTTAAAGCGGGTTTCCTTTGAAATATAATCGTTGTATTCTATTTTTATATTCTTACTATCCAGCTGAAGCGGGTTCTTGCCTTCCTGTGCCAGTCTGGGGTCATATCTGAATAACGGGAAATGTCCTGATTCTACAGCCCGTTTCTGGTTGTGTAGGGTTTTTGACATGTCAATACCATGGGCGATACAGGGACTGTATGCAATGATAATTGAGGGCCCGTCATAGCTTTCAGCCTCGAGCATGGCTTTTAGAACCTGGTTCTTATTAGCACCCATGGAACAGGTTGCCACATAGATGTATCCATAGGTCGTTAACATTAAACCAAGATCTTTTTTACTGGTCTCTTTGCCGGCCTCGGCAAATTTTGCCCTGGCAGCGATCGGAGTTGCCTTTGATGACTGGCCTCCTGTGTTGGAGTATACTTCGGTGTCCAGGACCAGCACATTGATATTCCTTCCGGAAGCGAGAACATGGTCCAGACCGCCGTATCCGATGTCATAAGCCCATCCGTCACCGCCAATAGCCCATACGCTCTTTTTAATAATATAATTCTCCAGTTCTATTATCTTTTTAATTGTATTTTCACTCTTTTTATTCTTGGCTTCTTTCAATGCTTTAGGGAGCAGTTTTTTAATTTTAGCCGCATTAGCTTTTGCGTCATCTTCTACCGAATTCCATAACTCTTTTGTTTTTTTCAGAGCATCGGTCAGTTCTTTGGTGGTCCCTTCTTTGAGAAGAAGATCAATATTGTATGATAATTGAGACCTGTTGGCATCAACAGCCAGCCTCATGCCATATCCGTATTCGGCATTATCTTCAAATAAAGAGTTTGCCCAGGCTGGGCCGTGCGCTTTGTCATTCTGACAATACGGTACTGTCGGGAAGGTGCCACCGTATATAGAAGAACAGCCGGTTGCATTAGCGATGATCATTCTATCCCCGTATAGTTGTGTAGCCAGTTTAATATAAGCGGCTTCACCGCACCCGGCACATGCACCGTGAAATTCAAATAAAGGCCTTAAGAGCTGACTGCCTTTGATCGTATTGGGATTTGTTCCTTCTGTTACATTGTAAGGAAGTTTATCAAAGAATTCAGCTTTTTCTGTTTCTCCTGCTTTCCGGGATTCTTCAAGAGGCACCATAACGAGCGCCTTCTCTTTTGCCGGGCATTCATCCGCACAGAGACCGCATCCGACACAATCCTCAGGATAAACCTGGATCCGGTACTGCAGGTCTTTATCGTTCTTTGAGCTTGATTTTATAGTTGTGAAATCTTTAGGAGCATTTTTTAGATCTTTTGGATTGATCTGTTTGGGTCTGATAGTACCATGTGGGCAGACCAGGGAACAGAATGTACACTGGATACAGTTCTCAGGCTTCCATTTGGGAACAGTTAATGCTACACCCCGTTTCTCCAGGCTGGTGGTTCCTGTAGGTACACATCCATCTTCAGTCATGGCAGATACCGGGATGAGATCTCCTTTGAACCTCATAGCCGGTTCTATTACATCTTTGATAAATCCTTTTGCATCAGCAGGAACAAGCCGGACAGGTTTTGCGGATTTTGTGATCTTAGAAGGGACTTTGATCTCTTCTATGGCCTTTATGGTCTTATCCACGGCATCCCAGTTCATCTTGACGATGTTCTCGCCTTTATCGCCGTAGGTCTTTTTGATAGCATCTTTAATCAGCTTGATGGCCTTTTCAGCGGGCAGAACACCTGAAAGCTTGAAGAAGGCAGCCTGCATTATCGCATTGATACGGTTTCCAAGGCCTACATCAATTGCGATCTTGTTGGCATTGATGTTATAAACCTTGATCTTTTTATCAATGATCGTCTTCTGCATATCTTTTGACAGGTTTTCAAAGACTTCCTCTTTCTTCCATTCTGAATTCAGGAGAAATGTCCCTTTATCGAGAATGTTTTCCAGTATATCATATCTGCCGATATAGGATTCTTTATGGAGAGCTACGAAGTTGACATGTTCCAGAAGGTACTGGGACTGGATCTTCTCTTTACCGAACCTTAAATGAGATATTGTGATCCCGCCGGACTTCTTTGAATCGTATTGGAAGTATCCCTGGGCAAACATATCCGTATTATCACCTATGATCTTGATAGAGTTCTTGTTTGCTCCCACAGTTCCGTCTGAGCCATATCCCCAGAACTTACATCGGACAACACCTTCCAGTTCGGTATCGATCTTTTCACCTAGTTCTAAAGAAAGATTGGTTACATCATCCCGGATCCCGACTGTAAAATTGTGTGTACATTTTCCATCCAGATGGTCATATACAGCTTTTACCATGGTTGGTGTGAATTCTTTTGAAGAGAGTCCGTACCGTCCGCCGATCACTTTTATATCTCTGCAATTAACTGCAGCTGTAATATCCATGTATAATGGTTCACCGATCGACCCGGGTTCTTTAGTCCTGTCCAATACAGCGATCTTTTTTACTGTTTTAGGAATAGCTTCCAGCAGGGCGTCTATTGAAAACGGCCTGTACAATCTTACTTTGATCAGCCCCACCTTTTCCTTTTTCTTTAACAGGTAATTTACAGTTTCTTCGATAGTTTCTGTTGCAGATCCCATGGCAATTATTATTTTTTCTGCATCCGGAGCGCCCACATAATCGAAAAGTTTATACTTCCGGCCGATCTTTTTTCCTACTTTGTCCATATATTCCTGTACGATCCCGGGGATCTTCAGATAATATTTATTAGAGGCTTCCCTGCCTTGAAAGTAGACATCGGGGTTTTCTGCGCCGACCTTTAAAAACGGATTTTCCGGATTTAATGCTCTTTTTCGAAAATCTTCAATATATTTTATTTCAACAAGTTCAGTCATAGTATCATAGCCGATCATTTCCACTTTCTGGACTTCATTTGATGTCCTGAATCCGTCGAAAAAATTTAAAAATGGTATTTTTGCTTTCATCGTTGCAAGATGGGAGACAACAGCCAGGTCCATTACTTCCTGGATGGAACCTGCGGCCATTAATGCCCAGCCGGTATTCCGGGCGGACATGACATCAGAATGATCCCCGAAAATGGAAAGGGATTGACATGCCAGAGACCGTGCGCTTACATGGAAGACAGAGGGCAGCAGTTCGCCGGCGATCTTATGCATGTTAGGCAGCATAAGCATCAATCCCTGAGAAGCGGTAAATGTCGTAGTGATCGCTCCGGCGGATAAAGAACCGTGAACGGCTCCTGAGGCTCCTCCTTCTGACTGAAGCTCCACTACCTGGAGTTTCTGGTCAAAGATATTTTTTCTCCCCTGGCTGGACCATGCATCAGCGAGTTCACCCATCATGGATGAAGGCGTAATGGGATATATCGCAGCTACTTCACTGAATGCATAGGCTACGTGAGTTGCTGCCGTATTGCCGTCTATAGTTATATAATTTTTTACCATTTGAATAAAATCCTCCTTAAGGAATAGCATAATTTTTGTTTAATTTTATTCAGTTTAAATGGTTTGTCAAGATAAAAATGTAAAACTGTCAGATAAAATTGAAAAGTGCACTCTTTTTTAAAGATTTAAAGCTTAAAAGTGCACTCTTTTAAGACCTGTTTTTACTTATTTAAAGTTGAAAAGTGCACTTATTAAAAATACTGTAAACCTTCTCATTTAATTTAGTT
>JAHITG010000309.1 GCA_018817865.1 Spirochaetota bacterium | reverse complement strand
TTAAATAATCGATCTTTAATTCAAATAAAAGAGCTGCATCGATCACAATTGCTTTAACCCTTTTCTTTTTATGGATCAATATCTCTTTTTTTAATTGTTTAATAAGTTCAGGATGGATGATCTCATTCAGCTTATGAAGATACTCAGGATTATAAAAGACTATTTTTCTTAATTTTTCCCTTGATATCCTGTTATTCTTCAGAATATATTTACCAAACTGATCAGAAACTCTTTTTTTAAATTTATGCATTTCCAGGATCCGATGGCCGATGCTGTCAAGATCGATTATTGCATATCCGTGTCTTTGGAACAATTGAGAGATCCTGGTTTTACCGGATCCAATGGCTCCCGTAATTCCGATGGTCTTCATTAATGCGCTTCTCCCCAGTTTTTACCAAATTTAATATCAACTTTTATAGGGACTTTAAAATCGTATACATTTTCCATCTTTTTTTTGATAATGTCATATACAACATCTTTTTCATCCGGTATAACTTCAAAGAGCAGTTCGTCATGAACCTGCAGGAGTAATTTGGATCTTATCTTTTTTTCTATAAAGATCTTATCGATCTCTATCATGGCCAGTTTAATAAGGTCTGCTGCCGTACCCTGTATGGGAGTGTTAACGGCTGTTCTTAATACAAATGACTGCTGCTGTTTGGAAAATCTGCTCATATCAGGGAGATACCTCCTCCTGCCGAATAAATTCTCTATATATCCGTCAGTCCTGATCTTCTCTTTTATTGTCTCTATATAATTATTAATACCTGTATATTTAGAAAAATAATCATTAATAAAATTTGTTGCTTTACCTACGTCTATATTAAGTTCTTTGGAAAGTCCATAGGCGCTCATTCCGTATATGATCCCGTAATTGATCACTTTTGCCGTTCGTCTTAATTCAGGTGTTACATCATCCTCCGCTACATTATACAGCTCCATAATAGTCCGTGTATGTATATCCTGATCTTTCTGAAAGGCATCTATTAATAATTCATCTTCAGCAATATGAGCCAGTATCCTTAATTCTATCTGGGAATAATCAGCACTTAATATCAGGTTTTGATCTTCGGCAATAAAAGCTTCTCTTATCTGTTTTCCGATCTCATCTTTTATGGGTATGTTCTGGAGGTTGGGGTCACTGCTTGAGAGGCGGCCCGTTGCAGTGGTGGTCTGGTTGAATGAAGTATGGATCCTCTTAGTAGCCGGATTTATCATCTTTGGCAATGTGTCGATGTAAGTTGTTTTTAGTTTATTCAGTGTTCTGTAATCAATCAGGTAATTCGCTATTGGATGGTACTTTATCAGGTTTTTTAATACTTCAATATCCGTGGATAAACCGGTTTTACCTTTTTTTTCTGCCGGCAGTTTAAGCTTTTCGAAAAGGATCACTGCCAGCTGTTTGGTCGAATTAATATTAAAGACTTCTCCTGCTTCTTCATGTATTCTGGCGGTTAAGGATTCGAGTTTTTTTGAGATTATCTTATCCAGTTTCTTTAATTTTAAAACATCTATTTTAATCCCGTTTATTTCCATTTTTGCCAGTAATTTTATCAATGGAATATCCACTTTATAGAAAAGGTCCTTTAATTGCTGTTCTTCGATCTTTTTATTAAGAATCTCATATAATCGAAGAGTAATATCTGCGTCTTCGCATGAATACTCCATTGCATCCTTGATCTCCACTTCTGAGAAATTATTGTTTTTCCCGACTACGGTCTTGTAGGAGATCATACTATGTCCCAGGAAATATTGTGCCAGTTCATTTAAATTATGTCTGGTTTTTGTTGGATTAATAAGGTATGAACCTACCATGGTATCAAAAATTATATTGTTAATGGTTATATCATAATTATTCAATACAATGTAATCATATTTTATGTTTTGACCTATAACCGAGTATTTATCAGATTCCAGAACGGGTTTCAGATATTTTTTAAGTATATCGATAGATATCTGTTTGGAGTTAAAAAAATTGGCATGCCCCAGCGGGATATAGTATCCTGTATTCGGTTTTGTTGAAAGGGAGATACCGACAAGTTTTGCTTTTATGGGGAATTGTGAATCAGTTTCCGTGTCCAGTGAAAACACCTTACTTTTTATTAATTCATCAGCAATGAGCTTCTTTAAAGCATCTTCAGTATCTATTACGAGATAATCTGCTGTTTTTGTCTTTTCTTCCACCCAGTTTAACTCTTTCAGCAGGGTCTTAATTTCCATTTCTTCGAACATTTTCAATACATTTTCTTTTTCAGGTTTCTGAAGCAGCATTTGATCCAATTCTAATTCCATGGGAACTTTTTGGTCCAGTTTTATCAGTTTTTTTGATAAATAAGCATCCTCTTTATAGAGTATTAATTTTTCTTTAAGTTTCCGGTCAGTGATCTTTTCTATATTTTTATATAAATTGTCTATCGTCTGATATTCTCTTATAAGCTTTTCAGCTGTTTTCGGGCCAATTCCTTTTACACCGGGAATATTATCAGAAGTATCACCTGTAAGAGAAAGAAAATCAGGAATGTTTTCAGGCTTGATCCCGTATTTATCTTCCACTTTTTGTTTATCCATAAATGTAAAGTTTTCACTTTTCTGTCCGCTTTCCGGTTGAAGAACAATGGATCGATCACCAATGATCTGCAGAAGGTCTTTATCCTTGGAAATAGTATAGACTGATTTGCCTTTCTTTACACAGTAGTCAGCCAGTTGTGCTATAACATCATCCGCTTCAAATCCTTCTACTTCAATTTGAGGTACTCCAAAATAAGCCAGTAGTTTTTTCAGTTTTCCGATCTGAGGGATCAGATCATCAGGCATTTTTTTTCTGGTAGCTTTATACTCCTTAAATAGTTTGTGCCGAAAATTCGGCTTACCCGTATCAAAAGAGACAACAATATATTCAGGATTAAACTCTTTTAACAATTTAAAGAGCATTCGCATGGATCCATAAATTGCAGATGTATTAAATCCTTTGCTGTTTATAAGCGGATTCCTGATAAGGGCAAAATATGCCCGATATATCATGGAATGGCCGTCAATAATGAATACGGAATTATGGGGATCATACCCTTTGATGATTTCATTCATATAAAAAATTATAACCTATTTTCTTTATTTGTCAAATATTATTACTTCTTGATTTTTTTTTATAATTGAATATTCTACAAATATGAAAGGAAGAACAGGTCATGGTGAGCAGTTTGATCCGTATTATGCTGATAATCTCTTAAAACTCATATTGTATCTGAATTTTTCAATAAATAAAATTGAGTTGAACGAACAGGAATTCAATAATATTTTTTCAGTGGGTAAAAAATTGCTGCTTCATGATCTGTTTTTAAATCCTTTTT
>JAHITG010000308.1 GCA_018817865.1 Spirochaetota bacterium | reverse complement strand
TAAAGGATTAATGACATGTATTCCGGTAAATATCCCCTCTTTTTCATAATCACCTGATCTCCTCTTTTCAATATCCTCTTTCTTTACTTTACCTATGAACTTACCAAGCTCTTTCTTAAGCTTAGCGTCCGCGTTATGCAGGATATCTTCTACGATCGGATGTTCGGGGGAAAGGGCCATGAAGGTTACCCCGTATATTGTATCCGGCCTTGTGGTGAATATAGGGAAATCTTCGCCGTTCTCCTGCTTGAAATTGACCAGTACACCTTCCGATCGTCCTATCCAGTTCTTCTGCATGGCCAGTACACGCTCGGGCCAGTTCCCTTCAAGGAGTTTATGATCATTTAATAATTGCTCTGCATATTCGGTGATCTTAAAGAACCATTGTTCCAATTCTTCCGGTTCTACATGACTGTCACACCGCCAGCAGCTTCCTTCGATCACCTGTTCGTTCGCCAGAACAGTCTGACATTCAGGACAAAAATTTACCGAAGATCTCTTTTTATATGCTAGGCCCTTTTCATAGAACTTGATAAAGAACCACTGATTCCATTTATAGTAGGTTTCATCACAGGTAGCGATCTCCCTGTCCCAGTCATAGGAGAGCCCCACTTTTTTTAACTGGGATTTCATATAATCAATATTTTCATAGGTCCATTTAGCCGGATGAAGCCCCTCTTTTATCGCGGCATTTTCAGCAGGAAGGCCGAATGCATCCCACCCGATGGGATGAAAGACATTAAATCCCTTCATCTTTTTATAACGCGCGATCACATCGCCGATCACATAATTACGCACATGCCCCATATGGATCCGTCCTGAAGGATATGGGAACATGACAAGGACGTAATACTTTTCTTTGTCCTTATGCATTGCAGCTTTAAATGTATTCTTTTCTTCCCAGCACTTCAGCCATTTTTTTTCGATTTTTGCATAGTCATATTGACCCATTGCTTTGATACTCCTGAAAGAGGATAATAAAATAATATCAAACCATCAATTTATTATTATCTGATCTCTTGAAATCTTTTAAATGCAAGGTTAACGCATTGTAATACTGCTTTTGAGGATACGGTAGCTCCGCTGATAGCTTTGATATTATTAAAATCTATCTGTGTGCCGTTAAGTCGTTTAAACTGTTTTAAAAAATAGGGTTTATCTTCCCCTTCTCGGACTTCGCTGATCTTTGTGCCGAGGCCTGGGGTTTCCGTATGCGATGAGACAACAAGACCGGTGACCATCCCGTACAGATCGATCCCGACATTGCATTTCACTGGACCGCCATAACCTTTGGCAATACTTTTAAAAACATATCCGATCAAATTCTTATTATTCTCATCTCTATAAATAAAATAAACGTCATCTTTCTGAACAAAACTTCGAACATTCGGCATTATGATCCTGATGGACTCTTCTTCTTTGATCCTCTCATTTGCTTCTATCTTCGGCATGGTAACACTGTAGACGATCGACAGGATAAATCCTGAGAAAGCAGTGATCAGGAACAGGATCATGCTCAGTTTTACCGGATTCAGATCATCCTTCTTCATATCTAAAAGTCACCTTCAATTTTAAACAGTTTACAGAAAAATTTTACGATAGCTTTATAGATCTGATAGATGAATCTGATAAAAGGATGCATGTTCCGCATTTTCATCAGTTCTGCTTTTAACCCCATTCCTTTTTCCATTTCCTGGTGAGTAAAATCCTTTCTGGTAATGTTCTCTTCAAGCTCAATATTCAGCTTTCCTAATATATCCGTCACCTTGACCAGTGTCACATCAATGGTCTTCCATTTCAAATTTTTAGCAGCCATCCATCTTCTGTAACCGGCTAACAGCTCATAATTGGAATTTATTACAATGGGATTGATAAGGCCGTGCTTCTTCATGCTGTTCATCAGGTTGTCAATATTCCCAAGGTCTTTTCGAATTCGTTTTTTAATTTTTATTCTGTTTACGGCTACTTCCATAAGCAAATATTATATTAATTTAATTATCATTGTCAATCAATATTTTAGTTTTATGCTACCAGGTCTTAATGCATAAAAAAGTCCAGAACGGTCATGCCGTACTTCCTCGAATCTGTCTTCCTGAAATCCCCGATGTGATCCGGAGTCTTTTCTTTAAAATGATGTTCGGCAATAATAATCGTCTTACTGTCACAGATCTTAACATCTGATAGTGCCTGTATTGTTTTATTCACAAGATTATCAGCGTAAGGAGGGTCAAGATAAACAATCCCGAACGGACCTTCATTTTTTGAGAACTGAAGGGCTCTTTCATAGGAAAAAGGGATAACGCTGTAATGTTCCTTCTCCACTTTCATCTTTTCGCAATTTTTTCTGATGATATCGCAATATTTTTTATTTATTTCAGCAAAGATCACTTTTTTCGCACCATTACTTAACAGTTCCAGACCGACACTTCCTATACCGGCAAATAATTCAAGGACCACTGCACCGGTTATCTGCTCCCTGAAAATATCTGCGATCACTTTCCTGACCAGTCCGGTGGTCATCCTGATATGTGATCTGTCTTTTGGTACAAACAGCCCGCGATTTTTATATTTACCTGAAATGATCTTCATGAAGACAAAATTATACTTTTTAATTAATAATTCCAATAATATATTGATGCCCGGTCTTAAGGGGTTGTTGCCCAAATGGATAATATTATCAAATAGTGGTAGTCGCAAGCTTTAGCTTGCGTTTAATGACATTATTAAACCATTACGCAGGCTAAAGCCTGCGGCTACCTTTGTTTAATCCATTTGGGTAACAGACCCTTAACATTATCACTTTTTTTATTTTACTTTTACTTATTAATAACAACTCTAAAAAGTGATAATGTTAAGACCTGGCACCAATAAAAAATCATTGACTTTAAAAAATAATCATTTATAGTTATTCAAAACTCTTTATAAGGAGGGTGAACTATTGAAGGTAGTCATTATCATGGGGTCGGATAAAGACCTTGAATTTTCAAGCAGGATCCTGAATTTTATCGAACAATTCAAAGTTCCTGCCCAGCTGAGGATCTCCTCAGCTCATAAAACTCCTTTAAACGTCCTGAAGATCATTGAAAAAGAAAAAGATGTTGTTTATATCACAGTGGCGGGAAAGAGTAATGCTTTGAGCGCCTTTGTTGATGCCAATACGATCTATCCTGTTATTTCATGCCCTCCATTAAAAAAAGATAAATTTGACACGGATCTATTCTCCAGTTTAAGCATGCCTTCCGGAGTTGCTCCTATGGTAGTACTGAATCCGGAGAATGCAGCACTGGCAGCCTTAAAAATACTGGCTCTTCAGAATAAAGGTCTTCAGCAGGAGATCCAAAAACATCAGAATAAAGCCAAAGATAAGATCGACAAAAAAGATAAAGAGGTAAGCAATGGGTAGTGTAAAGGACCTGCAAATAATCGAAGAGGCATCAGGGAAGAGCCTGGGCAGGGGAAGATTTGTTTTTTCTGACCGGTATTCCGTTTTTGACTGGGGTGAAATGCCGGATCAGATAGATGACAAAGGGAAATCACTGGCTCTTTTATCCGGATATTTTCTGGAAAAACTAAAACGAAAGGGAATCAAGACCCATTACCTTGGTATTATGAATGAAAAAGATGAAGTGAAAACACTTGACAGCATTGATATTCCGTCCAATTCAATAGAAGTAAGCCTTGTGCGGGTAGTAAAACCCGCTTTAAAGAATAATATCTATAACTATACGGTCTATAAAACGGAACAGAACAATTTCCTTATCCCCTTTGAGATCATTTATCGCAACCGCCTTCCTGAAAACAGCAGTGTTTTTAAAAGGCTGGAAAAAGGTGAAGTAACACCCGAGTATTTCGGCTTGAAGGAATACCCGAAAGCCGGCCAGGTGCTTGATATACCCCTGTTTGATATTTCAACAAAACTTGAAGTGAATGACAGATACATAACCTGGGATGAAGCAAAAGAGATGGCTGCTTTAAGTGACGAAGAGATAAGGAAGATCCGGGGGATCACATCAAAAGTGAATGATATCATTACCGAGGATGCCCGGCGCATAGGTATGATCAATGAAGACGGTAAAATAGAACTGGCATTTAACGAGAACAGGGAGATCATTGTAGTAGACACATTGGGGACCCTTGATGAATGTCGTTTTAATTACAAAGACCACCCGGTCAGTAAAGAGATCGCGAGGAAGTATTACAGGCAGACGGAATGGTTTCAAAAGGTGGAAAAAGCAAAACAGGCAGACCGCTTTAAATGGAAGGAGATCGTGGGTGAAGAACCCGAGAAGCTTCCCAAAGAGTTTAAAGATCTTTTTGCAGCAATGTATAAGACTACTGCCAATCAGATAACAGGTAAAGAATTCTTCAAAGGCGTTCCTGATATGGATACTATTATTCAGGGAATGGAAAAATATATTAAGTAAATCACATCATTAGAGTAATCTATGAAACAGGTTCAGGTGCTATTATTAGATTTCGGGGGACAGTACACCCATCTCATTGCACGGAGAGTCCGTGAAACAGGTGTCTTCTGTGAGATCGTGCCGTATACCATACCGCTGGCTCGGATAAAAGCCAAAGGGCCTAAAGCCATCATCCTTTCCGGCGGGCCTTCATCCGTTTATGAAAAAGGGGCACCCAGAATTAAAAAAGAGGTCTTTGACCTCCCCGTACCGATCCTCGGTATCTGCTATGGCATGCAGCTGATTTCCCTTCTTTTAAATGGAACAACAAAAAAATTTGATAAAGGTGAATACGGACTTCAAAACCTGAAGAGTACAGGTAAAAGCCCGCTTCTTGCCGGCACAAAAAAAGATACAAAGATATGGATGAGCCATAAGGATGTAGTTATAAAAACACCACAGGGATTCAAGATCACTTCCAGAACAGAGACAATTCCCATTGCTTCCATGGAGAGGGAAAATATCTACGGCATCCAGTTCCACCCTGAAGTCACTCATACCCGGCAGGGTAACCTTATTTTTAAAAACTTTATTTTTAAGATCGCAAAATGCAAAAAGGATTGGGACCCTTCTAAAATACTGCAACGAGTCCGGCAGGATATATTACAAAAAACGGAGAATAAAAAAGTGCTCTGTGCCGTATCCGGAGGGGTTGATTCTACGATCATGACCTCTCTGCTTTATAAAACAATAGGGAAAAGATTGAAACCTGTTTTTATTAACAACGGCGTTTTACGCAAAGATGAAGAGAAGGAAGTACTGCATAATTTAAGAAATGTTTTAAAGATACCGGTTAAATACATTAACGCATCTCAAATATTCCTCAGGCAGTTGAGAGGTGCAGTGGACCCTGAGAAAAAGAGAAAAATAATAGGAAAGGTCTTTGTAGATGTCTTTTTTAAACATCTGCAAAAAGGAGACCTCCTGGCACAGGGAACTTTGTACCCGGACGTGATAGAAAGCGTATCCGTTGTCGGACCATCGGCAACCATCAAGACTCATCATAACCGCGTGAAAGAGATCCTCCAATTGATTAAAGAAGATCGCGTAATTGAACCGTTCAAACTCCTGTTCAAAGATGAAGTACGGATAATAGGTAAACAGATGGGTATACCGGAGGCGATCATCTGGCGAATGCCTTTTCCGGGACCGGGTCTTGCTATCAGGATACTTGGAGAAGTTACCAAAGGGCGGCTGGCTGTACTGAAAGAAGCGGACTATATTATCAGATATGAAATAGAAAAAAACATGGATTACCGCAAGATCTGGCAGGCTTTTGGAGTGCTTTTGCCTGTAAAATCAGTAGGTGTCATGGGGGACTCCAGAACATACCAGAATGTGATCGCAATACGGGCCGTAGAAAGCCTGGATGGCATGACTGCCGATTGGGTAAAACTACCCTACCCCCTCCTGCAGAAGATCTCCAACAGGATCATCAATGAGGTAGACGGTATCAACAGAGTAGTATATGACACATCCTCCAAACCACCTGCTACCATAGAATGGGAATAATTTAATTTTAAATGAAATTCAGAACACAGATATTAAAAAAGAGCTACGACATTGACCTGGCAAATGTAATAAAAAATGCACTCAAAGAAGATATTCCAAGAAAAGATATTACGTCTGAAATGCTGATCCCTGAAACATCTATATCTGAAGCAATAATAACTGCAAAAGAGAACGGCATTCTATGCGGAACGGACATTCTCAGGCAATGCTTTAAACTGATGGATAACAGGATGAATATCAGGTTCTTAAAAAAGGACGGTAACAGGATCAGGAAAGGTGATGTGATCCTGAAATTAAAAGGGAAGACAAAAGCTATACTTGAAGCAGAACGGACAGCCCTTAATTTTCTTCAGCATCTTTCCGGGATCGCAACCTATACGAATAAGATGGTACTGATCGCTAAAAAATATAATGTGACTGTTTTGGATACCAGAAAGACAATACCGGGACTAAGGCACCTCGCTAAATACGCCGTTCAAACGGGTGGAGGAAAAAACCACAGGCTCCACCTTTCAGATGAGATCCTGATCAAGGAAAATCATATTGTTGCGAATGGCGGAATAGAGAAAACATTACAAAAGATCAGGAAATGCTACAAACAGGATTTTGAAGTAGAAGTAGAAAACCTGAACGAATTAAAAAGCGCCCTGGACCATAAAGTAAAATATATTCTTCTTGATAACTTTTCCCTGTCAGACATGAAAAAGGCTGCTTCGATCAATAACGGCCGGGCCAAACTTGAAGCTTCCGGGGGAGTGAACCTGAAAAATATCAGCAAGATCGCATCCACGGGAATAAATTTTATATCCGTTGGAGCTGTTACCCACAGTGCTCCGGCACTGGATTTTTCTTTGATCCTTGTCAGATAAACCGGTCATCAGGTCATAATATTTATTTTTTCAGCCGGTTCATCAGGCCGCCGGCATTGATGATCTCCTGCATAAAAGGCGGAAAAGGCTGGCTCTTATACTCTTCTTTTGCCGTAACATTCCTTATCACCCCATTATCAAGGTCTATTTCCAGCTCATCTCCTGTGCTTATCTTCTTTGATATTCCATCGACTTCAATAATAGGAAGTCCGATATTGATGGAATTCCTGAAGAAGATCCTTGCAAAGGAATCCGCAATAACTGCCGAGATCCCGCCGGCTTTAATAGCAAGAGGGGCATGCTCTCTTGAGGAGCCGGACCCAAAATTGATCCCACCCACGATAATATCTCCCTTTGCATATTTCCCGGGGAACTCGGGGTCAGCGTCTTCCATCAAGTGTTTTGCCAGTTCTGCCGGATCTGATGTATTTAAATAACGCGCCGGAATGATCTCATCGGTATTGATATTTTCTCCAAACTTCCAGGCTTTACCTTTCATATTCTCCATCTCATTCTCCTTTATCTGAACTGCTGATCTGAACATTCTATATAATTATAAAACAAATTCAAGTAAAATGTTTACCCCTGCTTGGATCGCTTAAAATTCTGCATGATCTCATCTATCGATATGTCTTTAAACTCTATCGGATTAGGAGGACTGGGATATCTGATAAACCCTAAACCGAATAATGAACCGACATCCAGCCACATCCTTGATATCAATTGTCCATATTTCAATTCAAGAATTAACAGCTCCGGTTTTGCCCCTTTATAAAGCTGTTCTTTTACATAACCGACATTTCCGTCTTTACCGTTTGGGTCCATTGCTGCCAGCAGTCTATAGGCAACTTCACTGCCGATATGAGTAATATTGAACGAACCGGAGATATCGCCGGGATTTTCAAACTTTGCCAGTTTTTTAAAATCAATTCCTTTTGCATTCAGCCGGATATTAGCAAAGATCCTGGTATCTTCACCCTTTTCAACTTTTACAAATTTTAACTTCCCTATATCAAGACCCGATATCTCTACATTCAATTTTGCACGGATCGTTTCCGGGTCCATATTCCCAAGATCGAAGAAAGAGTTATTTACTGCTATTGCCCCACCCAGGACCTC
>JAHITG010000307.1 GCA_018817865.1 Spirochaetota bacterium | reverse complement strand
ACATTTCAGAAATTGCATTTTAAACAACCGGATCTGATCTTTACTGTTATGCAGGATAAAAAAGTGCGTAAGATATTTAAAGAATTATCAAAGATCTCAGACTCGATCATACTCACCAGAATAGGTAATTCAAGGGAGTATCCTCTTTTATCATTGGGAAAATTGGCAAAAAGATATTTTAAGAAGGTCTCTTTTACTTATAATATTAAAGATGCATTTTATCTCGCGAAAAGGAAAAATCTTGTCCTTATAGGGTCTTTTTATTTAATTGGGGAATTTTTAAAGAAATGCCGAAAATAAAATGTATGAAAAATATAAGAATTTCCGGCTATACATTAAATAAGAATGCAGATATTTTTTTGGTTGCAGAGATCGGGTTGAACCATAATGCGGATATCAACCTGGCAAAGCAAAGTATTATCAAGGCTAAACAATGTGGTGCAGATGCCGTAAAGTTTCAGGTGTATGATACAGACCTTTTTATAAATAAAAAATATGACAGTAAAGCATATCAGTTGATGAAGAGATATGAACTCTCCCGGGATAACTTCAATAGAATAAAAAAATTTTGTGATAAGAGAGGTATTATTTTTTTCGCCTCTCCATTCGATCTAAAGAGCCTTCAGTTCTTATTGCATCTGAAAGTACCTGTTATTAAGATCGCATCCGGCGAGTTCAGTAATGTTCAAATTTTAAAAGCAGCAGCTGAGAGTAAAGTACCTCTTTTTTTATCAACAGGTCTTCATGATTTTAAAGAAGTTAATAAAACAGTAAAATGGATCGAGAAAATAAATCAGGATCTTGTTATCTTTCATTGTGTTTCAGATTATCCTTTAAAAAGTGAAAATGCCAATATGAATGTGATAACTCAATATAAAAATGAATTTGACCATTTTATCGGGTTCTCAGACCATTCCGAAGGGTGGATGCTGGATGTTATGGCGCTCAGCCTGGGTGTAAAGGTCATTGAAAAACATTTTACTCTTGATAAGCAGTTACAAGGCCCTGATCACAGGATCTCACTCGATCCTGCCGGATTTACAAAATTTGCGGAAAAAGTAAGGTCAGGTGAAAAAGCACTGGGTGAATATTTTAGAAAAATTACTGAAAATGAAGAAAAGATCAGAGCATACGCATTTAAGGGTATTTATGCAAGCAGGAATATTAAAAAAAGTGAAAAATTTTCAATAGATAATATTATATTACAAAGGCCTGTAAGCAGAATAAACTCAAAAGAAATTTTTAAGATTTTAGGAAAAAGAGCCAGGAAAGAGTATTCTAAATTCGAAACAATTTAAAGAAAAGTATTGACTAATTATTTCATTTTATTAGAATATAATTACAGACCTTCAGACCCATTGATCAGGTTGAAATAATTATTCTTAGGAGAAAGGGTGGTATGGAGATTACAAGACGAACTAAAAATGATTACACGATATTCGGCATCAAGGGCAGTCTTGATATGAATAATGTGAAATATATTAAAAAAGTTTTTGAGGATGAGCTTAAGAAGTCTGTTGTACATATAGCAATAGACATGAGAGAGCTCAATTATATAGACAGCTCGGGGATCGGATCATTCATTGGATTAATGACAAGGTTAAAGGCTTTAGGGGGGCAGGTGGTTCTTGTAAACATGAGAGATGATATTGAAAGGATCTTCAGTATGACCAAACTGCTTGCATTCTTTAAAGTTTTTAAAACAGAAGAAGAATTCTACAATAGTCTTAGTACTCCGGAAGGAGGGCCTGTGAATAAGGGGACCGCTACTGATCCTGAAGATTCCGGTAATATGCAAGGTGGTTTTTATTAATGCCCAAAAGTGCTGCAGGGCAAGAGATGTATTATTCAATTATTCTTATTCGGAAGCAGTAAAATGGAATACCCTCTTACAAATTGGTATGTTGTACAAACGATCTCAAAGCAGGAAAATAATGTAAAGAAAAAAGTAGATAAGATCAAACTTGAAGGTCTTATTACTTTACTTCCCATGCGAAGGCTGTGTATAAAAAGAAAAGGAAGATTTTT
>JAHITG010000306.1 GCA_018817865.1 Spirochaetota bacterium | reverse complement strand
TTCAGATTCCACCTCACGGTGAACACCCTGTCCGTTTGGCTAACAGTTCCCCTTACCGGGCCTGCAGGAGACTTGCACTCCCAAGTGTGTATACCATGCCGAGCGCACAATAAAAAAGGGAGACATAAGATCACTTATGTCTCCCTTTTTTTTGGGGGGATCTAAAATTTGGTAGTCACAGGGTTTGCGAAGCACACTCCCGAGAAATTCTGCCCTTAGGAATCGTGTTAACGATTCCAAGGACTTTTGTCTTGGGAATTTCTCAAAGAGAAATTCCACAGGGTCTGAAGGACAATTTCTAAGGGCAGAAGGGTGAAGCTTGCGACTACCATTGTTTAATAGAAAGATCCATTTGGGCAACAAGCCCACAAGAACCGCCACCTTTTCCGGTATAAAAGGAATAGCTGATCAATTAGTAAAATTGTTAAGTAATAAGCCGGGATGAATTTACAGAACACCTCTTTGATAACGAACTAAAGCAAGTTTTTCTAAAGCAAGTCGATATGAAGCTTCTCTATAGGTTAAATTATGGGTAACAGCATACTCAAATACTCTGCGGTAGGTTGAAATCATTGTACTTTTTAAAAAATCAATATTATCTTCCCTACTATACTTTTGGCCTATATTATTCTGGGTCCACTCACGGAAAGATAGTGTTACACCTCCAATATTAGACATTTCCCCGGCAAGAAGAGGAATGTTTCTCTCTCTCAATATCTTATCTGACTCTTCAAAATCATCATTATTTACAGCTTCCCCTATCAGTTTAACTTTAATTGTTTTAGCTATCTCAGGTCTTATTCCTTCTAAGGCACATAAAAGACACAGATCACATTTTAATCCCCAAAAGTTTTTAATCGATCTGGCGCCGGAGAAATTCAAAATAATTTTATTGGGGTTTTCAGAATTTTCATGTGTATATCTAAACAGGTCAGGTATATTTATTCCATCTGAATTGTATATTGTTCCACTTTTATCTCTAACCGCAATTATAGTTGCACCATTTTTATAAAGAGCTGAAGCAGCATTCGAGCCCACATTTCCAAATCCTTCGATAATTACCGAAGATTCTGCTATATTCATTTTTAAATCTTTTGCTGCTTCCATGATAGTATATACTAATCCATAACCTGTGGCTTCTTTTCTTCCTTCAAGTCCTCCCAGATGTATTGGTTTCCCGGTAACAACTCCCCTCTCTGCTCCATGATATTTCTGCCATTGGTCTGCTATCCATGCCATCTCCTGTTCTCCTGTTCCGACATCCGGAGCAGGCACATCAATATTTGGACCCAGATCATTAGAAAAAGTATCAACATATTTTCGTATAAGATTCTCTTTTTCAGCTATTGAAAGCAGGTCTGGATTTATATTAATTCCTCTCTTTGCCCCGCCAAATTCTATTCCTGAAACAGCACATTTAATAGTCATCAGTAAACCAAATGCTTTTATTTCATCTTCAGTAACATTCTCATTTAACCGAAGCCCCCCTTTATAAATCCCAAGGTCATTATTGAAATGACATGTATAAGCATGATGAATAGTAATATCACCATTTTTATGTTTAAGAGAAATCCTTGCAGTACTTGTTTTATCAGGAACAATCAATCTTTTTATTATATTTTCCTTTGGAAATTTTTTCTCGAGTTTTATAACAGATGCCTGTCTGGTAACATAATTCTGCAAACATATAAAATTAGATATTTTTTTTGATCCAACTTTCATGATTCCTTTCCTTTTATTATTTTATTGAAAAAAGATTATTTAAAAAATCACATACTACTTACCTATATACATTACCCCCATTATCTTTAGCTGACGGGGGTAATGGGGTCTGACCCCGTCAAAATATCACCAAATTATCCCGGTGTATCACTTCCGTATAGAACTTCTCTTTTAATAGTGAGCGTATCTGCTCTGTCTTTTTTCCTTTTATAAGTTCCACTACTCCCCTTTCATAATTGACAAGGCCCCGGCCGAACGGTTCCCCGTTCTTATCACAGACATCCACGGGCTCACCCTTGTTGAACCTCCCTTCCGCTTTTACGATCCCTCCGGGAAGAAGGCTCTTTCCCATCTCAATTAAAGCATTCTTTGCCCCGTCATCTATCAGGATCTTGCCGTGTGAGACGACCGAATAGGCCAGCCACCTCTTTTTTTGGCTAAGGCCTTTTTCAGAAGGGCAGAAAAATGTGCCCTCATTCTTTCCTGAGACCACTTTCTTTAAAATATCTTCTTTTTTATGGTTAGCAATAATAACGGGAATACCGCTGTTAATGGAAATTTTAACGGCATTTAATTTACTCTTCATCCCGCCGGTCGAAAATTGATCCCCTCTGTCCCCTGCTGCAGCCATAATATCACTGGAAAGCTTCTCCACAAGCTGCAGAACCCTTCCTTTATAAAAGAATCCATCAACATCCGATAAAAGGATCAACAGATCTGCATCCACCAGGTTGGCAATAAGGGCTGACAACTCATCATTATCACCAAAGATGATCTCCTCGATCCCCACCACATCATTCTCATTGATAATGGGGATCACATCATACTTTCTTAATAAAGTGATCAGCGTATTCTTGGCATTCAGATACTTCTGCCTGTCTTTCAAGTCACTCTCTGTCAACAGGATCTGTCCTATCTTTATCTTGAAAGATTTGAAAAGATCATGATATTTTGCCATGAGAGCGATCTGGCCGATACTGGCAGCTGCCTGTTTTTCAGGAATGTTGCGGGGACTTTCGGTTAAGCCCAGCTCTCCAATTCCCGCACTGATAGCCCCGGAAGTAACAAGAACGATCTCGTATTTTTTCTTCTTTAATCCAGCCAGCTGTGAAACAAGACTCTTTATCTTTGCGGGATCAAGCTTAATATTCCCGGTAATGGACTTCGTGCCGACTTTCACCACGATCCGCTTTGTATTTTCCAGGTATTTCTTTCTCATAGGAGAAAATATAGTATAACTTTTTTATAAGTCAAACTAATAATGAGTGTCATTCCCGCGCAAGCGGGAATCTCGTCCTCTTATGTCATTCCTGTATTTTTTTGTCATTCCCGCGCAAGCGGGAATCTCATTGTCATGTGGTCTTTCACCACAAAGACTCAAAGAACACAAAGGGCGCAAAGAAGAGAATACCACAGAGGCTCAGAGGCACAGAGGAAAAAGTCAGAAGTAAGGATACGGTACTATATTTTTTACGGCACTTTATCTGATGAATATACTATAAAAAATTAGAATAATGTTGAATAGAAACTATTTTTTTAATTTTAGTCATATTAAATAATTTATTAAAATAAATTTTTTCAGCATCACTATAATAAGTTATTGTAATGCTTTTTATTTTATTATTTTGATACATTTCTTCTAGCCTTTCAATAATGTGACCATCTACAGAAGTTAGTGCAGTGAAGCTTCTATATGTTTTATACTTTTTTAAAAAGGATTCTGATACTATTGAAGCCGATCCAAATGAAATCCCAAAAATTAGTAAATTTTCCAAATCTAA
>JAHITG010000305.1 GCA_018817865.1 Spirochaetota bacterium | reverse complement strand
CAGGATGTTCAATTCTTTGAGCTCGAGATGGTCCTCTGAAGGAGGATACCGGCAGGTCCTGAAGATCGCCTTCCCCCTGATATTAAGCACAGGCGCCTGGTCAGTTCAGCACTTCGTGGACAGGATGTTCCTGACCTGGTATTCTCCTGCTACCATTGCCGCTTCCATGCCGGCGGGCATGCTTAATTTCACCATTGTGAGCCTTTTTCTGGGAACAGTCGGTTATGTAAATACATTTATAGCCCAATATTATGGCGCTGAAAAAAAGAACCGGATCGGCCCTGTCATTTGGCAGGGACTCTATATCTCTTTATTAGGAGGAGTTGTCCTGTTCCTGATAGCTCCTTTTTCCGGCCCTATCTTTAAATTCATAGGACATGAGGCAAGCATTCAAACACATGAGATACTCTACTTTAAGTACCTGTGCATGGGCGGATTCCCCCTCCTGGCATCAGCTGCATTGTCGGGATTTTTTGCAGGAAGAGGCCAAACATGGCCCATCATGTGGGTGAACGCAGCCGGAACCGCCTTTAACCTTATCTTTGACTACTTCCTCATCTTTGGACACGGCCCCTTCCCGGAGCTTGGAATAAAAGGTGCTGCCATAGCCACGGTCTTTTCAGCCTGTTTCACTACTCTGCTCTATGTTTTTCTGATCATGAAAAAAAGGAACAATAAAACATATCATATGTTAAAGGGCTGGCGGCCTGACCGTCTCCTCATGGCACGGATCATCCGTTTCGGGCTCCCGAGCGGGATCCAGTTCTTTATTGATATAGCAGGATTCTCTTCTTTTATTCTTATCATGGGAAGGCTTGGAAAGATAAGCCTGGCTGCATCTAATATTGCATTTAACATCAATACACTGGCTTTTATGCCAATGATAGGATGCGGGATCGCTATCTCGGTCCTGGTCGGACAGTACCTCGGAAAGAACGATCCGGATAAAGCCCAGAAGAGCACTTTTTCAGGATTCCATCTGACCTTTGCATACATGTCATCCGTTGCTCTGCTTTATGTTCTGGTCCCGGACCTATTCATCAACCCTTTTGCGCGGAATGCCGATCCAGTTGAATTTCAAAAAATGAGAGAGATCGTCCTTGTTCTTTTAAAATTTGTGGCCATCTATTCTCTCTTTGATACCATGAACCTGGTCTTTGCCTTTGCCATAAAAGGAGCAGGAGACACCCGTTATGTCCTGAAAATGATCCTGATCAGCTCCATACTCTTCCTTGTTATTCCCACCTATGTGGCTATCGTGCTTTTAAAACAGGGGATCTATGTTGCCTGGGCCATTGCCTCATTATATATTACCATTCTCGGATTCACCTTTCTGAGGCGCTTCCTCCAAGGAAAATGGAAATCCATGCGTGTTATTGAAGAACCGTCGCATGTGATCCCTCCCACGTTCCCTGAAGCCCCTTCCAAAGAATTTGAAGTTTAAAAATCAGATTCACCAGGTAATCATTAAATATTAAATCAATAGTTTTACTTATTTTATTGATATCAGAATGCAAAAGGATAAAATGAGAGAAGGATACAAAAAACTTAGATGAATTTATAAAATAATTCCCTTTATCCCTTCTATTCTTTTTAAACTTTTTATTCCCTAAAAATATGAGCATCTCTTTTTTAATTATGCTGATACTGCTAATTAATTATTTTTAACATGCTTTACTATATTTCACTTCAAATAACCCTCTAAATAAATAAAAACTTAAAAAAGTTGGCCGTTTTTTTAAAACCCGTCGTCTTAAGAAGTACAAATGGAATTGTAGGCACACCTTTGCGGGTGCCAGGGCGGTTTTAACCGTGCCACTAATGTAGCAACAGGCCTTCAGGCCTGTTGATCATAAGGAGCACAACATGATATCATCAAAAAAACGAAATACTAAATTCAATTTTATACTCATCATCACCGCCATCCTGATCACAGGCACCATCGATCTCTTCTCAGCCCAGGTGGAGTACAAACGCTACGACCGCCAGGACATGGGTGTCTTCTATAAGGAAGCGGAGAAATATAAAGAAGAGATTAAATGGCAGGACGTAGTAGAAAAAGGAAAAGAGATCGTCAAGAGCGAGTGGGAGAAGAGGATGTGGGAAGAGATCGCCAGGGACCTTAAAGAAGGTGCTATTACCGAAGATGATGTGGACCGGATCATTCTGGAGAACACGGCAGAATGGGAAGCTGATGCTTATGCGGACAGCCTGATAGAGAAAGGCGGATGGATCGCCCGGAAGAAGACAGAAGAGATAGAAGATGAGATAAAAAACGAAGAAGAGATAAATGAATTTAGAGAATGGGCCCGTCAGACCGAGGAAGACTTGGAGATGCTGGACTTGAATGGGGGCTTGGAACGATGGGCCCTCCATTTACGCAATATCACGGAACAGAAGAATCAGAAGAGGACCGCTGTAAGGAACAGGATCGAGGAGAAGATCCAGCAGGAGCTTTCCGCAATTTTTGACCCGGCAGAAAAGAACCTGGTGGAGAAAGGGCTCCGTGAGGAGATGGAGCGCATCGCATCGGAATTTGAGATGAGATGGGAATGGGAAGCCGATGCCACCTGGATCCGCAACCGCAACAACTGGCTGATGAACAAGACGCGGGATGAAAGCATGCGCAAAGAGTATGAGAGTAAGCGTGCGGAGGTAGTGGCTGAGCGTATCATCGGTGAGACAAAAGAGAATGCTGACAAATCCATTGAAGAAGCCTTAAACACAGAAGTAGATAAAGAAGAATGGGATTCGTCTGTACAATACCGGCAATATGAAAAAGCAATTGCTGATGGGCTGAAAGAATGGAACAAAGCCCTTGATGCGTTCTATAGAAATTGGAATATCTGGCGTGAAGATACTCACGAACAGTTTGAAGAAGGCCAGAGGCAATGGGAAATGGGATACGAACTGATCAAGCAGGAAAGGGATACATGGCTCCTCCGGACAGAGGAGAGGATCAGGGAAGGACTACGGGAATGGGATGATAAATGGCAGGAAGTTGAAGAGGCGCGTCAGGAAGCCGAAACAGAACTCACCCGGTATATTCAGATCCAGAAAGAGAGCTGGGAGAATCATATTGCCGGTATAGAAGATGTCCTTATAAGCGGCAGCGGGATACTGGCCCAGGCAGAGGACAATCTTACCTGGCTGAATGAAATGAAACAGAAGTATTTACAGGAATGGAATCAGGTAGAAGCACAGTACAATACCTGGCAGGCAAAAGCCGAAGAGATGGACCAGGTTCTTATTGAAAAGAAATATGAGGAATTAAAAGAAGCCTTTATGCAGGGCACCAGAAAGATCGAGATCTATATAGTAAAGATGATTCCCATGCAGCCTTCACAAAAAGTGCTGAAGGGTACCATCACATATTCAGGAGTCATCACT
>JAHITG010000304.1 GCA_018817865.1 Spirochaetota bacterium | reverse complement strand
CCCAAGGGGATCCGACCTACCACAAAAATAGCAGCAGCATACAGTGCTGACAGGGAAACACATTCCCCGGCCCCGGTGGTATAACTATCCTTATGCTGAAATGCCTCCATGGCTTCCACAGTCTCTGTCTTCCAGTAAGGTATAATATCCGTAGAATATTTATCCAGTCCAAAATGTTTTCTGATATCTATACTGAAATAATATTTATCACCCTCGTAACCGAAAAGTGCATTCGACCCGGCTAGAATATCCTCTCCAATAAATTCCTTAAATCGATCCAGTTCTTTTTGCTTATCGGTAAGTCCCCATGTCTCCAGGTCCAGGTTAAAAACAAAATGGTCCATAATATACTGTTTGATCCGGTTTATCCGCTGGGCAGGAGACTTCTTTTCAATACCTATAAACCAGGGATCCTCCCTCCATTTCCATATAAGAGGGGACATGATATTAGCGATAAGCAGAGCATAAAAAAGCTCGGGGAAGATAAAGATCTCCATGTCGGAAAGGGTAAAAGCGGATGAATATTTCTCCATATCTCGGGTTTCCATCATTTTCCTTTCATCTCCTTATTATCTGGCAAAGACCAGATATCCTGTATGACCAACCATGATATCTTTAGGCCGCAGACGTGTAGGATTGGGGATATATTCCCTCATTAAGACTTCAATGATCTGAATATCGAAAAAATGTTTTTCACACTTTTTCAGGATAGCGCTGACCTGATTGGTCGTGGGAACAAGCATACCTAAAACAGACCCTTTTTTTAAAATCGTCCGGAGCCATTCTATATATTTATGCGGTTCTTTAAGATCTACAAAAGCAGCATCAAAATCCTTTTCGTCGATCCCTTTTTCAATATCGTGATTGAAAAATTTAATATTTTTTCCTGATCCTGCATTTTCAATATTCATTTTTGCATTTTGATAAAAGACCTTTTCCTTCTCATAGGTAAAGAGAACTCCATCTGGTTCTATAGCCCTGGCAAGAAAGAGGCTTAAAGCACCGCTGCCTGTCCCGCATTCGAAGACTTTCATGCCATTGGCAAGGTCCAGTTTAAGGATGATCTGTCCGGATTCTTTTGGGTATATAATCTGTGTCTCCCTTTTTAACCCGTAAAGGATAAAATCGTTCAAAGACGGCTTTAAAACATAATGAGTATCGACCTTTGTGCCAAACTCCTGCCCAATAATATCATTGAATTTTAAAACTCCCTGCTTAGTGAAAAATGACTTTCCTTTTTCTACTCGTGTAATATATCTTCTCTTTGGTGTACTGATGAGAACAAGGTCTTTATCCTTAATTGTATTATTCATAAAAGTTTCTGAAGTCTCTTTAAATTTCAATATAATTCCGATAATAAACCTATACAATGAAAAAATTAATTCCATTATTTTTTATTTTTATGATCACATCGGTCTATGGACAAAAGATCATTATTTCTTCATCCTACTTTAAGGATAATCCGGAGATTAAAAAATTCGCCAGGGACCACAGGAACAATACAAGAGAAATGGAAAAAATGATCAATACCTATCTGTACCGTGAAGGCTTTGTCTTTACAAAAGTAAGTAAGATCCGGTTTGATAAAAAAAATAATGAACTGACGATTGAATTAGATGAAGGAATGATCAATAGAATAAAAATAGTCGGCAATAGAAAGATATCCGATAGAGTTATTAATAACTACTGCTATTTTAACAGGATCAAAATATTCAATAAAAGAATTTTCCAGCTTCAGATCAAAAGGCTTTTTAATTTAAATCTCTTTGATTCGATCGATTATCGGATCAATGAAACCGAGAGAAGCATTCTTATTACGATCGTAGAAAAGAAACGGAAGTACTTCGAGCTCAACGGTAACTATTCCGGCCAATATGGTGTAATGCCTTATCTGGGATTTATCAACCGTAATCTTTTTAAAAATAGCCGAATATTTATGGACATCAATATGGAATTCGGATTTTGGGAAAAACTCAAATTTTATCGTTTGAACATGAACCTGATCATAAAAAAATTCTATCTGGACCTGGTTCACAGAAGCGGAAAGACATATATTGATCAGAAGAGTTACTCTTCTGATCTTCAAAAGATCAATGCGGGAAGAAGGATCCTGGCAGAAAGGAACTGGGACCTCTTTCTCTTTATTCCTTTTGAAAATTATCACTTTTATGATACCGGGGATTTTCCCGAGGAGAATATTGTAAATGGATGGCGGTACGGGCTGGCTTTTATCTTGAACTATAATAATATTAAAGATGTACTGGAAGCCAGAGAAGAATCAATCTTTAACTTCTCCTGTAAAAGCATGATCTATAAAAAAAAGTATAACTATACAAAATTCAATATTGATCTTAAATGGTTTCAGGGAATCGCGGGAGGGTTTGGGATTGTTTACAGGAACAGTACAGGGTATATATGGGGGGAGACTCCCCTGGACAGCCTGATCCTTATTGGCGGAATAAATCAGAAAGGATACTCGGAAGGTGCTTATACAACGGATATGAAATTCGAAAATGGCATGGAGGTTGAATACGAAATTTTCACCCGTATATTACGAATAGCGTTTTTTATGGATGTTTCCTATTTTAATAGTGCTTTAACTTATAAAACGATCATAAGCTACGGCCCAGGAATCATTTTGAATATAGATGTTCCAAAATTCCATTCATTCAACATTCAGATGTTCTATGGTATTCCTTTTAATAACGAATTCAACCGGGGGAATCTGTATATCATATTAAAGAAACTATTCTACTAAAACTTAAAAGGCCTTTTTTGTATAATCTACAAATTGGTCTTTGTGATCAGAACAGATGCTTTCATCACTTTTCCCGAACTGCTTATCTTTGTTATTGAGATCAATGATCCTGTCCTGTTGCTGGATTTAGAAGTGTATTCATATAAACAGTCAGGGGTAAGTTCAGCCTGATGGTCTTCCAGTGAGAAAGCAGCATTTAACTTTCTTTCATCATACAGGTTGTTTATAAATGGAAGTGTATCCAGAACCTGCACAGCATACTGTCCATATTCCGGTGATCCCCAGTTGTTTAAATGGTAATTACCATAATAGTAATGCCCTATATCTTCATTTACATGCGTTATCAGCAATCCCGCATCCAGAGGCATCAATGGGAAAAAAAACTTATCATAAAATATTGAAGGGAAAGAAGAAAACCGATTCTCTAACAGGATATACTCTCGGGTACCCGTACCCGGAATGTTTATTCTGAATAAAGAATCCTGGCTGTTCTTCTGAATGGCTTTTACAGTGATCGACCCGGATCTTGAAATGAGCTTCGGTTCCATCCAGCCCATCTTCCATTTATTAAAACCCAGGGGGTGAGAAGGACCTTCACCCGGATTTTCCCCCTTTTTATAATTCCAGGCTCCAAAACTTCCCATTAAACCCCAGTGTGCGATCGGAAAATCATTGTCATCCTTAATGTCCCACCCTCCCCAATCCGGATCACCAAGATCAAATGCCCCTAATTCATGAAAAAATTCATGAGCTGCTACTCCTACGGGGGAATCGACTGTTAATACAATACCCCATCCCACCTTTTTTCTATTATCCAATTTTAGAACAAGAGAAGAGTCTGTAAATAAAACCCTTTTAGGCCAGATGCAGTTCATCTTTACATCTTCTGACTGTTTAAAAGCAGCCTGGTTAGCAGCTGCTGCTATGACAATAATATGGTCAATGTATCCGTCCTGATCATGATCATACGAGGTAAGATCAAACCCGTTTTTTTGAACCTTTTCTGCTGCATCTAAAATTATCTGGTAATAGGTCGTATTATGATTATCAACATCAATAGAACTATCCTGTGCATAATATGACCTTTTCCGGTCCAGAGTGATCCTGACAATACTTCCGAATATACCGCATTGATCATAACTTACTTCCTTTAAATATCTGTTTAATGAATTATGTTTATCACTGTACTCTGTCTTTTTTTTAGACCGGGTATTACCGGAGGTACCGAAAATAAGACGGGAAAAATAGTCATTATTATAACGCTCACCATAAGATACATTTGCCGGGGTATAGTCATTAAGCTTGGAATCTGAAAATTCAGCAATAATAACAAGGATCTTTTCTTTTAACGAAGGAAAAACTATCTGGTTGGGTACAATATTTCTTCCGGCCGGTTCCGTATATATTATTGAAAAGGGAGAAGGCCATTTTGTCTCTCTGACGTTTTTAATTATAGAAGGTGAGGGAGGAACAGAATAAAGAGGTGCAGTGAATAAAAAAATAAAAGTAATTATTGTTTTTAACATTGATAATATCTATTTATAGAACTTCTTTTACTTCTTTACCTTCTTATATTTTTCTTCAATGAATTCAATGACTTTCGTCGGGCATTTTTCAGCACCGGTCTTATCCCCTTTAAAACTCTTATGATCGACTACTGGCAGTTTCCCTTCCATCCGGATCCCTTCATTATTATTTTCCCGGACACAGATGCTGCATCCGATACATCCTTTCTTACATACTTTTGATACTTTTGCACCAAATTCCGGTGAAACACACTTGATAAAAAAATAAGCTTCTATTGGGACCATTTCAATGATCATCCGGGGACAGGCTTTCACACAGAGACCACATCCGGTGCATTTCTCTTCATCAACTTCGGGTAATCCATCCTCCTTAACCACAATTGCATCAAAAGGGCAGGCGTGCTCGCAATCTCCATACCCCAGACAGCCATAAGCACAGGCTTTATTCCCGCCATTACTGTTATGAACAGCAACACAAGTGGATAGCCCCTGATACTGACCGACTTCAGCTACACTCTTTTTATCTCCGCTACACCGCACTTTGGCTACTGTTTTTTCCTGCTCTTGCGCATCGAGTCCCAGAATTTCCGCTATGCCGGCTGAAGTCTCATTTCCTCCCGGAGCACAATCGGTTATACAGACCTCTTTTTCTACAATAGCTTTGGCATAGGCAAAACAGCCGGCATGCCCACAAGCTCCGCAATTTGATCCGGGCAGTACTTCATGGATCTGTTCAATCCTGGGGTCCTGCTCAACTTTTAATTTCTTTGCTGCCGCAGCTAATAGAGCGCCAAAGGCCAGTCCCAATACTCCGATACTTGCTGATGAAATAATAATTAAAGTGAACATAAAAATTATTCCCCTAAAATACCTTTAAAACATAAGAAGATCAAAGATAATAAACCTGCCGTAATAAAAGCAATAGGAGCTCCTTTAAAACTTTTCGGAATATTGGCTAGCTCCAGTCTTTCCCGGATACCGGACATAATAAATAATGCCAGTGTAAATCCTATCCCGGCGCCCACACCGTTAATCGCACTCTCCAGAAGATTAAAATCTTCTTTTATATTAATTAGAGCCGCACCGAGAACGGCACAATTGGTCGTGATCAAAGGGAGATAAATACCCAAAGCCTGATAAAGGGGGGGAGATACTTTTTGAATGAACATTTCAACCAATTGAACCAGCGTTGCGATAACCAGGATAAAGGTCACTGTTCTTAGAAAAACAATATTATTGGGAATAAGAAGATACTTATTCAGTAAATAAGTAATGATAGAGGCCAGAGTAAGAACAAAGATCACGGCCATACCCATACCGAGTGCGGAATCCATCTTCTTTGAGACACCGATAAACGGACATAATCCTAAAAACCGTGATAATACAAAATTATTTACCAGAGCGGCGCTGACAATAATGATAAAATAATGTTCCATTCTCTATCCTCTCTAACAATTCTCATTTTTCTTCATGACTGAATTTAAAATTCCCATTAAAATACCGATCGTAATAAACGCTCCCGGGGGTAGGACCATGATCGCCATCGGTTTTATCGGAACTTTCCAGATCCATCCAAAATCCTGAAGCTTAAGAGTGATCGTGCCTGACCCCAAAACCTCTCTTACCAGAGCAATGAATATAAGAGAAAAAGTAAATCCTAATCCCATACCAAGAGCATCCATGACCGACCGGAAAAGAGAATTTTTATTGGCAAAAGCCTCTGCTCTTCCGAGGATGATACAATTTACAACTATCAAAGGAATGAATATTCCAAGTTCCTTATGCAAGGAAGGCACATAAGCATTCAGGGTATAATCCACTATGGTAACAAAAGTTGCAATAATAACAATATAGGAAGGAATCCTGATTTTATCAGGGATAACCTTCCTTAACAGTGAAACAATAATATTAGAACCTAAAAGAACAAACATCGTGGCTATTCCCATTCCGATCCCGTTAATGACCGTAACCGAAACAGCCAGAGTAGGACACAAACCCAACATAAGAATAAAGGTAGGGTTTTCCTTGATAATGCCTTTAGTAAATTCTTTTATTGATGACATGATCTATTTCTTCCTCTTTTCTCCATAAATTTTTACTCGGGTATATTTATCAATAAGCGGAGTTAAACTGTTCATTAATAGAATGGAAAAACTTACACCTTCGGGTAATCCGCCTTTTAATCTTAAAAGAGCCGTGATCAAACCGCATCCGATGGCATATATGATAGTCCCCCTCATGGTAAAGGGGCTCGCGACATAATCCGTTGCCATAAAGAATGCTCCAATAATTAATCCTCCCGCCAATATGTGAAAGAGGCCATCCTGCCCCGCCGCTGAGGTAACAGCAAAAACAGTAACAATATATAATAATGGGATGATCGGTATAATGATCTTTTTTAACATTAAATATAGTCCACCGGCCAGCAGAGCTAAGGCGGATGTTTCCCCGATACAACCACCGATGTTTCCTATGAACAATTGCTTATACATTGCTGCTTTACTTCCAAATTCGCTGATCAATCCTTCCATCCCTTTTAACTTGTTGATCGCAAGGGGAGTAGCTGCCGTGATCGTGTCAATCCTGAAGTTTAGAATGTCAAATTGCTGTATCCATGCAGGATCAAGCGGTATGTTCCAGGTCGTCATTTCAGGAAGCCAGGCAAACATGACAAAGACCCTTCCTGCCAGGGCCGGATTAAAGATATTATTACCCAGTCCTCCAAAAAGATGTTTTACAATTATAATGGCAAACATCGTTCCTATGATCGGGACATAAAAAGGAACTGCCGGAGGCATGTTAAAGGCTACCAGTACTCCTGTTATCACTGCAGAGCCGTCAAAAATTGTGACCTTTTTTTTAAAGAGGATCTGCATGACCGCTTCGCTGATAAGAGCGGTAATTACACTTATAAGGACCAGCCAGAGAGACCGAACCCCAAAAAAATAGACAGAAGCAGCTAAAGCCGGCAGAAGTGCAATATTTACATTCCACATGGACCGCTGTACACTCTCTTTAGAATGAATATGTGGGGAAATATTTGTCTTTAACATTTTTTTTCCTTAAATACTGCAATTTACTTTTTTATATTCAGTTTTCCCATTTTGATCAATTGCACGATCGGCCTGTGCGAAGGACAGACATAATTACAGCATCCGCATTCTATACAATCCATTATATCATACCGGGACATGGAATCATACCTTTCTTTTTCGCTTAAAATACTGAGCATGGCCGGATTAAGACGTATCGGACAGAACATCAGACAACGGGAACAATGAAGACAACTTTCAAATCTATTATAATTGATCTTCTTTGCTTCTTTCTTACTTAAAAACAGAATACCGCAAGTCCCTTTTGTAACGGGAGTATCCATAGAAATAACAGAAACACCCATCATAGGACCACCAAAAATTATTTTCCCCGCTTCTTCTGTTAACCCGACCTCCTCGATCACATCCTGCAGGAGTGTTCCGATCTTCATCTTGTAATTCCCGGTCTTTTTTACGATCGTTCCGGTTACGGTAACAGTACGTTCCGTCAAAGGCCTCTGGAACAGTACAGCCTCCCGAACTGCAAAAGCAGTACCTACATTACATACAACTACACCTACATCAAACGGCAACCCGCCGGAAGGGACTTCTTTCTTAATAACAGCTTTGATCAACTGTTTTTCTCCCCCCTGTGGATATCGGACCCTTAAAGGAACGATCGTAATATCATCTTTACCTGCCGTATCTATAAATTGCCTGATGGCTTTCTTTTTATTAAGCTCAATCCCGATAAAGACTCTCTTTACATTCAGAGCTTTCTTTATGATCCGGATACCTTCCAGTACCTCTGATGTCTTTTCGATCATTATCCTGTAATCACAATTCAAATACGGTTCACATTCTACTCCATTGATTATTAATGTGTCAACCATTTTACCGGAAGGAACTGATAATTTCATATCCGTAGGAAAACAGGCGCCTCCCAGGCCCACAATTCCGGCCAGAGCTACACGCTGAATGATCTGATCGCTATTCAACTGCTTCCAGTCGGTTTGCTGATCATTTCCTTTTTTCAATTCCCCTTCCAGCTGAATAACTACAGCAGGGGTTGCCAGGCTGTTTATGGAAGAATAATTACCTACATCCACCACTTTTCCCGGAATACTGGAATGAATATGAGAAGAGAACATTCCATCTTTCTCTCCTATCAGCTGACCTTCTGTTATGATATCCCCTTTTTTAACGATTGGCCTGGAAGGTTTTCCAAGATGCTGTGCCATAGGAATGATCACTTTATGAGGAAGGTGAAAATTTTCTATTTTTTGTTCTGACGTCCTGTGTTTGTTATCTTTTGGATGTACTCCGCCAAAACCGAATGATCTGATCTTTAAGCCTGCAAATTTCATTATTAAAAGTTCCCTTGTGTAATTAATAGGTTTACAGTATAATATTTTTCAAACAACTTGTCAAGATTTTTCCTTTAGGAAAAAGGAGTAGAAAAATTATGGAAGAAAAAATCTAAAGGAATATCTTATTGTATATGAAGATCGGGATCAATGCTACATATGCTGTCAGTGAACGGCCGACCGGCATAGGGAATTATATTATCAACCTCATCCATGCACTGCTTAAGGTCGATAATAAAAATCAATATTACCTCTTCTACAGAAACAGAATAAAAAAGTTCCAGTTCCTTCATTTTGAGACCCCCTCCATCAGGTTCAACCCGTATTTTTTTAAAGATAAACAGAATATCGAGATATTTCATGATCCTTCTTCTAAATATATTCGTATGGGTAAAAGCAGGAGTATCATTACGGTCCATGATATCGTAGTAGCCAGAAGTGAAGATTACACATCTGAAAAATTCAAACGGTCCCAGATGCCGAAACTAAAGCGTTCTCTTGATAAAGCAGATCATATTATAACAGTATCCGAATTCACAAAAAGAGAACTTTTAAAATATTTCAACCTCCAGGAAGAGAAGATCTCCTCTGTTCATCATGGCGTTAACAGCAATATTTTTATGCCCGGCTCTAAAAACCCCGATTTCGTTAAAAAACAGAAGATCCCTAAAAAATATCTCTTTTTTGTGGGAAATATTGAAAAAAGAAAAAATCTTATCGGGATTATTAAAAGTTTCGAGGTGATACGAAGGAAAGAAAAAGATCTCTTCCTGATACTGGCCGGGAAAAACGGCTATGGAGGAGAAGAGATCCGTACTTTCATAGCGAAAAGTCCGGCAAAAAAGAATATTATAGAGCTGAATTACATACCGAACAATGAACTTCCCCTGTTTTACCAGAATGCAGAAGCGCTCTTCTTCCCTTCCTATTATGAAGGATTCGGCATTCCCATTCTTGAAGCTATGGCCTGTGGCTGTCCCGTGATCACCTCTTCTGTTTCTGCAATGAAGGAGGCTGCCGGTAAAGCGGCATTATATGTTGATCCGTTCGACCTGAAGGATATCATCGAAAAGACATGTCGCCTCCTGCAGAATCCGAATTTAAAAAAGGAATTAAGCATAAAAGGCCTTTCCCATATAAAGAACTTTACATGGGAGAAAGCAGCTGAAAATACATTAAATGTCTATAAACAGTGCTTATAATTTTTTAAACTCAAACATTATTTTTTGACAAATAATTCTATTATATTACTCTTTTATGATGAATAAGATCCAGAAACTTTTATTGAAAATATCAGTAAAGAAGAATATAATACTGCTCATCCTTCTATTTTTTCTATTCGAATCCATATTCCTTTTCCTGTTAATTCCCTCATTCGAAAAGACAACCAAGAATAAAATGATATTGGATATGAAGCTGAATTATACACATGCCCAGGCATATAAGGCCTTGTCCGAATATAATGCAGAAACCAGGAAATATTATTCCTATATGCAGGTTATGGATCTTTTCTTTCCTCTGATCTATGCACTTCTACTTTCAGCCCTGTTGACATCCCTGACATATAGATTATTTCCAGACAGGAATCTGATTCACTATGTAAACATAATGCCTTTTCTTGCGGCCCTATTTGATTACCTGGAAAATATCGGGATCTTTGTAATGATCCGCCGTTTTCCGGAATCATTCCAGACCATTGCCTGGATCACAAATAAAATGAGTCTTTTTAAGTTCGGGTTAACCGGTATTGCATTTTCAATATGGTTTATTTTACTTATTATCTTTAGCGTAAAGAAGCTTATAACAAAGCCTTCATAATATTATATAATTAGTAAGGAGAATATTCATGGAAATGAAAATAGTATTTCCCGGCGGGAAAAAAGCTGATGCCCTTTATAAAGGTTTTACCATTCAAACAGACCAGTCAAAAGATAACGGAGGAGAAGGATCAGCACCATCACCCTTTGACCTTTTTTTGGCTTCCCTCGGGACCTGTGCAGGAGTTTATGTCTCCTCTTTCTGTCAAAAAAGAGGCATTTCATCCGATAACATTTCCTTATTGATGAGAACTGAAAAGGATGATGAGACCCACCTGATCAAAAAGATCAATATAGATATAAAGCTTCCAAATGATTTTCCTGATAATTACAAGCAGGCTGTAATCTCTACTGCGGGGTTATGTACTGTAAAAAAACAGATGGCAACCCCGCCTGAATTTGAGATAAATACTGTATAACAGGTTTATACCTCTTTCGGAACTTCATCTATCTTTTTTATTATCTTTTTCACAAAATCGGATACATTCTCAAGAGTTTCCTTATGGATATAAACGATATTATCTCTGGTCTGGTGCCAATTGGGGACGGCCTCTTTCTCTTTCGGAACTGCCCCGATAGCCATACCCCTGTATTTAAAATTATTGATAACATTATATTCCGTATACCCTACAGGCAGATCGACCATATCAGCACTGTATTGTACATCTCTGCTGACCTGTTCTGCAAGAACAAGTAACTTCGGATCCGCATAATATTTTTTCAACATCCCTTCTGATCGCAAATAGACGGGATCACCTATGCCGGTACAATCAAGAACTAAAAAAATGGCATCAGGATCAATGGTTACTTTATGCTTGTTTAAAAACTCATAAATACCGATACATCCATTCTCTTCGGAACCGGTAAAGAGTCCTGTTATTTCTGTATGATCTGGTCTGTTTTTTGAAAAATATTCCATTAATCCCAGAGTAACACCGACACTGGAAGCATTATCATTGGCTCCGCTTGCGGGTTGGGCTAAATACTCAGTATGAAATGCAATAAAGAAGCTGATAAAATAAAATCCGCTTAACCCTATAAAAACCATTACAAAAAAATAAGTAGAAAAGAACAGATACAGAAGACTGTTCACAAACACTAATACCAGCGAATAGAAGACAATCTTCATCTGTATATTCAAAAATTTTACGATGGATTCATTAAACAAAACCCCTGCTGTAGCTGAATCCACATGAGCGCTTATATAGATATGTTTCTTCTTTTCTTTAATCGGAGTAACAGATGCAAACACATTCTGGCTATCCTTTCTTTTTAAGAGATCATAAAGAAATGTATGATTAAAGTTAAACTCTCTGTAGAAAATATAGATCAAGAAAAGTTCAATTATTAAAAAAAATATCTTTAATATATAATGAAACTGTAAATAAAAAAGGGAGATCAGAAAAGAGCACAAGAAGATAAATTGAAAAAAACTGTATGCTGAGGAGGGTGTTCGGAATCGTTCCATAACCGGAGATAAATTAAATGATTGAAGCGTCTTGAATATCCAGTCCGCTGCCCGCTTCTCATTTAGAGAAGTAGAAAGTCTGTTTCCCAGTGTTTCGCTCAAATAATATACATAATCATACAGTTTACCCATATTTCTCTATTACCTTGTATACGGTTTTTAGTTCAACAGGTTATTATTATAGTATAAATGAATACAATATCAATTATTTTTACTTAAAGTTTGAAGGAGCGTGAGCACGATAGGCAGGGAGAGAATACAGAAAATATAAGTAAATACGAGATTACCCAACAGGTAAGATAAATTATCCTTACTCTGGGCCGTGCAGTATCTTTTATTAATGATCGCAAGATTAACAGCAGGTGGAACAGCGGTCTCGATCAGAAGCACTGTTTTTAGAACAAAATTAAATCGAGTCATTAAAATAAAAGGAAGGGCCAATGCCGGATAGATCAGCAACTTGAAAAGGATCGTTACGAATACATCTTTATTAAACCGTACTTTAGAAAGGTTGAAATTTGAGAAAGCCCCTCCCAGCATAAGCATAATGGCCGGCGTTACTGTAAGGCTTATCAGATCCAGTCCTTTCTTAACAGAAATGGGAATAACCATTTTAATATTTAATAAGGCAAGCACCATACTGACAATAACAGCCACAAAAGGTGCCGTCAACCGGAATTTGATCTTCTTTAAAGTAAGCTTCTCATTTAATACAAGCGGAACCCCGATTGACCAGATGCAAAGCGTAAGAGGAATAGTAATAAAAAAAATATAGATCTGAGCAGTGATCATCTCCTGCCCCTGAAAAATGGACTCTACCAGAGGAAGCGGAAGATATCCTGAATTGGCAAAAGCCATGACCGCTAAAAAGAGACTCGTTTTATTTTTAGCGATATTAAAAATTTTAAGAACAAGATGACCCAGCAAAAAACCGCATATGATGATCCCAAAACCTATTAAAAGCAGAAATTTTGAACTTGCCAAAAGCCTGAGATCCAGGCCATATACAAACCGGTTGAAAATCAGAATAACCAGAGCAAAATCAACGGTATAGAAGAGCAGTATCCTGTAGTATCTGTTAAAATAACGGTTCTTGAAAACAAGATATCCGACTGCAGCAATTAAAAAAAGTTTTAATATTGACAGGAAAGTTGTTAAAAAAAGGGTCATAATCTTTTCATGTATCCTTGAGAGTCTCTTCGATCTCATCCAGAAAACTGGTTTCCTTTTGATCGGTCTCTTCCGGTATATCATGTACTTCTATCTGAGGGACCTCGAATGGAACAATTTCCCCTTTTATATCGCTTAAGTCTCCACCCTCTTCCAGTCGGTAAATAAATGCTGAAATAAAGGCATCTGCATCGATGATAGCCTCGATAACGGTCTTTTTCTCTACTTTCTTCTCCCCTTCCACTTCTTTTTCAAAATTAAGTTCATCCTCAGGATTTTCAATGATACTTCTTTTATTATTAAAATCATCTATGAATTTATCAAAATACTGCTTCAATTGTCCAAAATATTCCAGGATGCTCTTTTTTAATTCAAAACTTTGTTTGACACTCTTTCCTTCAAGAGCCGTAATACGATTATATTTATCATATTGATGCATGAGTTTATCATTATTCATATCATCGATCGATTTTATAGTAAGAAAATAATCCCGCATACGATCATTCAAGCTGGTGATAGGTGTATATAGATCATTCATCTTGGCCTTGTAATCGATCCGCTTATTATCTTCAAACTGCGGTACAATGATTATCTTAAAAGAGGTTAAAATGAATGAATACTCTTTTTCAAATTCTTTAAAATAGGCAAAGATATGCAAAACCTTATCCTCTTCAGAACAGGTTGAAAGGGGCATTATCTCCTTTTGATCTTCGCATATTCTTTTAACCTCGATCTCTTTCATTAACTTCATGCCCTTTAAAGTCAATTCATCAAATCCCATATTGTTCAGATCATTCTCCGATAATTGATGGAAAAATTTATTTACATATTGAACCCCCTCTTCCTTTTCCTCTTTCTTGATAATAGGAGTTATCCTGGGAAGAGTACTCTGAAAGGACGACCCTTTGGATGTATAATAATCGACTTTATCAGAATCCTTGATACTAAGATAATCCACCATCTTTTTTGATTTTAAAGGAATATTCTCCTGGTTGATCAAAAGAACAAGGGAATAAAGCTTTGGTAAAAGATGATAGAAGATCATATTTACTGTATACTTTATCTGGTTCAGCTTTTTTTGGTAGATCAGCCGATCCCAGCCTTTATTTTTTGCCGTAATAAAAAGTGCAGTCCGAAGCGAAGTAAAACTGCCCGATATAAAGCCTCTCAGGATATAGATCTTTCTGAAAATATTCTTTAACGGTTCTTCAAGATGCTGTGGTGTTATTTTATTAAAAGAAGATTTATTATAAAAATACAACAAAGAATTGTATTCATCGTCATTATAGAACTCATTATACTTTATAAGAAGAGCATAATAATAGGGACTCTTTTTTTCCAGTTCGGTTTTGATCCTGTCCATATTCTCTTCCCCGGAGGAAAAAATACTGTTCATGATCGAATCAAGATTCTTTAAACCCGGGATAAACTTTAACTTTACGAATTTAAAAAAATCATCATTTACCCTTATTCCCCCCAGTGTGATAGTCCTGTGATATACTCCTTTAATATATAATATTATTCTTGTTTTTAGTTTAACTTTTTTCTTTACCCGGACTGCATCATTTTCCTCCAGGAAAAGGTCATCTTCATAACTCCAGTCCTTTTTACGGGACTTATGCTTTCCTAGTTTATCTACCCATTCTTTCTGTTTATTTCGGTCAAACGCAATATTCTTATTCTTTTTATCATCAACTATCTGTCCCCCGCCTTCTACAAATTTATTAAACAGCTTCTTCTTTTCTTTTTCATTTAACCTGTCAAGTCCAAGTTTATTCTCTAACTTATCTTTATTACTCATTATCTTATATTCCTGTCCTCAATAATATATATTCCTTTAATTGTTCAAGATTGATCCTTTTCTTTCCTGAAATAAATATACTATTCTGATATTTATTTTCTATATTTTTTCTAAATTTTCCCGGCAACTGATCGACTTTATTAAAGATGATCATGCAGTTATGCAGGTCGACATTCACATCAATCAATACATTATTCACTGTTTCGATCTTCTCCTCATAGTTAATATCAGAAACATCCACAATGTGAAGAATAAGATCGGAATTCCTTATTTCAGAAAGGGTAGCTCGAAAGGAGGCTACAATGTCATGCGGAAGATCTTTAATAAATCCCACTGTATCAGAGATAAGAATATATTTCTGATCTTTTAAATATACCTTCCGGATTGTTGAATCAAGCGTAACAAATAAACGGTCCTCCACTTTTAAATTCTCCTGGGTAAGGCTGTTTAAAAGAGTGGATTTTCCGGCATTAGTATATCCTACAAGTGAAGCTACTTTAAACTTTCTATGCCCGGCTATAATATGGTGGTGTTTTTCAATATCCTTTAGTTTTTTCTGGAGAGTATGGATCCTGCGGAGAATATGCCTTCTGTCATACTCTATCATCTTTTCTCCCGGGCCCCTGGTGCCGATCCCTCCTCCCAGACGTGACATCATAATTCCATATCCGGCCAATCGGGGTAAAAGATACTTGAATTGAGCCAGCTCCACCTGTATTTTTGCCTCCCGTGTCTTTGCCCTCTGAGCGAAAATATCAAAGATCAATTCTGTTCTTCCTATTACTTTGATCTTATAGTGATCCACAAGGTTTCGGACCTGAACCGGCTTTAATTCGCTGTTAATAATGACAATATTAATATCCAGATCCTGAATCTTCTCTTTTATGCTTTCCAATTTTCCCTTCGAGAGAAAAGTTCCGGCGTGGATATTTTTCAACAGTATATTGATGCTTTTAACGATCTGACATCCGGCTGTATCAGCAAGTAATTCCAATTCCTTCAGGTCATTTACTGCTGTTGCTTCTTCTAAATTTGAATAATAAATATTTATTAATAAAGCCCGCTCTTTTTTCATAATTCACTTCAAACCATCCATCACAAAAATACACTCATTAACACTATAGCTGCTCCACACGAAGCTGGTGAAGCTGGCAGATCCCAACCCATGCAACTACAGTGCAAATTAATTATTTTTCTTGAAAATCGCTTTGCAAAGGTTAATATAATGAATATGTTTCAAAAGACAATTAAAAAAATCATATCATTCTACGGGATCGGACTTCATACAGGAAAACAAGTAACCCTATCATTTCATCCCGCTCCTGCGGGAAGCGGTATCATCTTTGAGATACAGAATAATAAAATCGAGCTTTCCATTTCAAATATTCCCAAAACGCTGCGTTCTATCAGTATCGGAAAGAGCTCCAATACCATCATGACAATTGAACATCTTGCTGCTTCCCTCTATATGCTGGGTATAACGAATTTAATTATCAGAATAGATGGTACAGAGATACCGGCTTTGGATGGAAGCGCTCTTTCATTCGTGAAACTTCTTAAAAAAGCCCATCCCCTGATCCAGAATTCACCCATACAACCCTTGTTTATCAGTCATATTATAAAAATTGAAGAAAAAGATAGATTCATCATCGCACTTCCTTCGCATGAGTTGAAAATAACTTATCACATAAATTTTCCTCACCCTTCCTTGAGACACCGGGTTATTCATTTCAACCATATCGATGAAAAGGTCTTTATCAAGAAGATCGCCCCGGCCAGGACTTTCGGCTTTCTAAACGAAGTGGACAGCCTGATAAAGAAGGGATTGGCATTAGGCGGGGATCTGAATAATGCCGTTGTCTTAGCAGATACAGGCTATGTTAATAAAAAATTGAGGTTTAAAGATGAATGTATCCGCCATAAGGTCCTGGATTTTATAGGAGCCCTTGCTCTTCTGAACAGGCCTGTCCGCGGCCATTTCATAGTATACAGGTCCGGCCATGACCTGGACATACGGTTCATTAAAAAATTAAAACAAGATAAAAAAGTTGACAAGTAAAATATCCTCATTATATTGCTGTTTCTATCAGTAGAAACAATGTATGAATAAATTAAAAGAAATATCGATCATACTTTCAGAAATCGATGATGAAGCTCTTATATTTAAATTTTTTAACTCTATATTAACAAAAAATGAAGTAAAAAATATATCACTACGCTGGGAACTGGTAAAGCTTCTTGACAAAGGAGTAAGCCAGAGGAAGATCGTAAAAGAGCTGAATGTAAGCCTCTGCAAAATAACAAGAGGATCAAAGGAATTAAAGAAAAAAAATTCTGCTCTGAAGAAGATCATTCATAATAAATCTATTTAATTTTAAGGAGGATTTTATGTCAGTAAAGATCTTTTTAAACGAAGATGAGATCCCAAAACAATGGTATAATCTTGCTGCAGACCTGCCGTCACCCATGCAGCCGCCGCTGGGCCCGGATGGAAAACCCATAACACCGGAAATGCTGGCACCTGTTTTTCCCATGAACCTGATCGAACAGGAGGTAAGTCAGGAAAGATGGATAGATATACCGGAAAAGGTCCTGGAGATCCTATATCGGTGGAGGCCTTCTCCTCTTCACAGGGCAGTCTACCTTGAAAAAGCCTTAAAGACCCCGGCCAAGATATATTATAAAAATGAAAGTGTCTCTCCCCCGGGTTCTCATAAACCGAATACAGCCGTTGCACAGGCCTGGTATAATAAAGAGTTCGGAATTAAAAAAATTACGACCGAAACAGGAGCCGGCCAGTGGGGCAGTGCCCTTGCCTTTGCCGGAGCCATTTTAGGGCTTGAAATCAAGGTCTTTATGGTCCGTATAAGTTTTGACCAGAAACCTTTCAGAAAAATAATGATGAATACCTGGGGAGCGGAATGTATAGCCAGTCCCAGTGAAGAAACACAGGCCGGAAGGCATATTCTGGATGAGCATCCTGATACACCGGGCAGTCTCGGCATTGCCATAAGCGAAGCGATCGAAGCAGCCGTAACCGATAAAAGCGGCAAAACCCGATATTCCCTGGGCAGTGTTCTCAATCATGTGCTCCTGCACCAGACCATCATCGGCCAGGAAGCAAAAAAACAGCTTGAAAAAATTGGAGAGAAGAAGGTGGATATTGTGATCGGATGTGCCGGAGGAGGCAGTAACTTTGCCGGCCTGGCTTTCCCCTTTATAAATGACAAGATCAATGGAGCAAAGATAGATATCTATCCTGTGGAGCCGACATCCTGTCCCACCATGACTAGAGGCCCATTCTCCTATGATCACGGAGACACGGCTAAAATGACACCGCTTCTGCCTATGCATTCACTCGGACATGACTTCGTGCCCCCGGCTATCCATGCCGGCGGATTACGATATCATGGAATGGCCCCGCTGGTCTCACAGACGATCATTGAAGGCCTTTCAACACCAAAAGCAGTACATCAGATCGAGACATACGAGGCAGCACTATTATTTGCCCGTACAGAAGGGATCATACCTGCTCCGGAAACCAGTCATGCCATTGCTGTAGCGCTCCAGGAAGCAAAAAAAGCAAAAGAAGAAGGAAAAGAGAAGGTTATCCTTTTCAACATGAGCGGCCACGGACTCATGGACCTTAGTGGCTATGAAAGTTTTCTGAGCGGTCACCTTCATGATTATCCTTTACCGGAAGAAGACTTGGAGAGAGCCCATAAAGCAATTGAAGGGCTTCCCAAACCAAAAGTAGTTAAAACAGGAAAATGGTAAAAAAATAAATATATAGGGGTTGTCTTAAAAGTATATTTAAAGGCACCCCTATATTTTTCATTATTCCATGAATGAAAAATATGATAAAATAAAATTATACTGCCGTAAGCTGGGGCATGAGATCAACTTTAAATATTGCCGTATAGAACATAAGGATATGCCTTGCACCAAAATACTTGATTGCTGGTTTGAGAAACTGCCTGTAGAAGATTTTATCAAAGATAATTACGAATCCGCTAAGATACAATACCTTTTTCAGCCTGCTAAACCTAAACTTACATCATTATATGAACTCATTGAAAATGCAAAAAAGAACACATCTGAAAAATAGTATTGTTTTAAGATACCCGTCTGTTTTGCCCTTTAAAT
>JAHITG010000303.1 GCA_018817865.1 Spirochaetota bacterium | reverse complement strand
TAATCAGATTCCTATTTCAATAAATTTATCCTGTTTTTCAGATTAAACAGAATATAGCTCCTTTTCACATATGTATGCAAATTACTGTAATTAAACTTCGGTAAAAAAAAGTCCCTCTTTTTCTGTAATCTCTCTTTATACTCCCTAAACTCCTTCTTAAACTTGATCTTGATCTCTTTTTTCACGGTAAAGATCCGGATCAGTTGAACGATCAAACGTAATAAAAGATTGCTTCCGTGAAGATGCCTGTAGGTCTTATAATAAAAGAACTCACTATTCCTGTATCCCAGATAATGAACAAAATCACTTACAGAAGATGTAGAACCTCCGCGTACATGATAGGCCACAGCAGAAGGATAATAAAGTGTCTTCCACCCTAAAAGAATACTGATTACTGAGAGGTCCATATCTTCGAAAAAAGCAAAAAAATCCTCATCATAATATTCATTCTTATATTTTATATCTTCCAGCATCTCTTTTTTATAGAGAACCGCGGCACAGCAGGCTCCGATAACAAACTCCTCGGAGTCATACTGACCCGTATCCTTTTCTCCCATACCCCGGTCAGATCCCAGTCCTTCACGAAACAGCTCTACTCCTGCTGCATCAATGATCCTGTGATCGGAGCTGGAAAGAAGCTTTCCCACAACTCCTCCGATCTTTTTCTGATCCAGGATGGCCATAACACACTTTTTTATATAGTCCCGGGTTAAGAATACATCGGCATTCAGTATTAAAACATACTCCCCGGTACTCTTCTTTATTCCTAAATTATTGGCCTTTGATGAACCCAGATTTTCTTTGGATCGAATAAGGATCAACTCCCTTTTCTTTGCCATCTGCTTTAATTTATTGGTTGATCCGTCTTTTGAATCATTATCAATGACAATGACCTCAATATCCTTATAATCCTGTTTATAGATCTCTTTCAAACATTGAAATATATATTTCCCGCTGTTAAAATTTACTATTACAACAGATACCCGTCCTTTCTTCATCATTTATACAGCCCTTTCTCTTTCATCTCCTGAATAGACCGGTCATAATGATCTGCCTGGATCTTTTGTGTATCAACCCAGGAAGAAAACTTCATTAACCCTGTTTGAAAGTCATATTTGGGAGTGAATTTCAATTTTTCCTTTATCCTGGATATATCAGCATAATTATGTTTTATATCACCAAGCCGGAAATGTCCTGATATGGCGATCTTAATATTGGATTGAAACACTTTCTTTAGGGATTGAGCTACTTCAAGAACACTGACCGGCATACCTGTTCCCACGTTAAAGATCTCATAATCCGCTTCTTTTTTTTCAATAGCCAGTTGTGTTGCCTCTGTAACATCATCAATATAGATAAAATCCCTGCTTTCCACACCATCTTCAAAAATATTCAGATCCTTATTATTTTTTATTCGAGTTGAAAATATGGATAATATGCCTGTATATGGATTGGATAAAGACTGACCGGGCCCGTAAACATTCTGATATCTCAAGATGGAATATGGGATCTTCAAAGAATTCAATGCAACAGAAAGAAGCTGTTCCTGGGTCTCTTTTGTTATTCCATAGATCGATTGCGGATGGATCTTTGAATCCTCATCAGTCGATAACAGATCAACATCTCTGCTGCAAACCGGACATTTAACATTGAAATCTTTTTTTAAAAGGTCACTCTCCTTTCGATGGACCGGGAAGACATCCCCATGATCAGGGCACCTGTATTTCCCTTCCCCGTATATGGCTCTGGAAGAAGCCAGTACTATTTTTCTGATACTGCATTTTTTCCCGGTAATAAGGTCCAAAAGGATCGCCGTACCCCTGATATTAACATCAATATACTTTTCTATTTCATACATGGATTGCCCGGTACCTGTTTCTGCAGCCAGATGCACGACAATCGCCTGATCCTGTAAGGCTTTCAACCAGTCAGCCCTCTCTCTGACATCACCCTTAATAAAGTGCACTTTATCTTTAATACTCCTGAACAGAAACGAATCACCGTCAGTTCCGTGGATCTGGTGAGAAAGATTATCAAGGACAGTAACGGTATACCCTTTCCCCGCCAGTTTTAATGCCAGGTGTGATCCGATAAACCCGGCTCCGCCGGTGATCAATATTTTTTTACTCATTTATCTCTCCATGAGCTCCGC
>JAHITG010000302.1 GCA_018817865.1 Spirochaetota bacterium | reverse complement strand
TTTTCAGTTGAGGATTGAAGATGTGGTTATTGAGATGTGTAATTATCTGTACAAAAAGACTAAAACAGAAAATTTATGCTTATCGGGCGGGTGTGCTATGAACAGCAAGATGAACGGCAGGGTTCAGCGGGAGACTCCGTTTAAACATGTGTTCGTACAGTCCTCTTCGGATGACGGGGGTGCATCATACGGCGCCTGTTTTTACTGGTGGAACAGTATGATGAAAAAACCGAGGTCCTTTCAGATAGAGCATGATTACTGGGGTCCCGGGTATAGTGACCAGCAGATCGAAAAAGCAATAAAAGATGCCCTTTTAGATTACAGGAAATGTGATCATGTAGAGGAGGAAGCAGCTAAAAGAATCGCTAAAGGAGAGATCGTGGGATGGTTCCAGGGACGAATGGAGTACGGACAGCGGGCACTTGGTAACCGTTCCATACTGGCTGACCCGAGGGATCCCGGCATGAAGGATAAGATAAATACAAGGGTCAAGCACCGGGAGAAATTTAGGCCCTTTGCACCATCCATCCTTGAAGAATATACAGGTGAATTTTTCGATCAGGACATTCCGGTCCCGTTTATGCAGAAAGTATATTTGATCCGGGAAGAAAAACGAAAATTGATCCCGTCAGTCACACATATTGATGGCAGTGGGAGACTCCAGACCGTATCAAAAAAGACCAATGAAAGATACTGGAATCTGATAAATGAGTTTAAAAAAATATCCGGAATACCGATTGTTTTAAATACTTCATTCAATGATAATGATGAACCAATTGTAATGACACCAAAAGATGCACTGCGATGTTTTTTCAGTACCGGGATCGATGTATTATTTATGGGAGACTATATCATTGAAAAATAAGAGGAAAGAGAGCAGTTTTGAAAAATATTTAAGAACCGAAAAAGGGCGGGTCTTTAAGGATAAATTTTTACAATTTGAGGCTGATGAAGAGGTCAACTGTATTTTATGCGGTTCTGATGAGAAAAAAACCTGGTATACCTATGACTCTTTTAAAGCGGTCACATGCAAAAGGTGCGGGCTTTCATATATGTCTCCAAGGCTTTCCAATAAAAGACTGCAGAAGGTCTATGAAGAGACATACAAGCCTGCAACGGATTTTGAAGGCAGGATGCATGATATGTCAACTTCAGATGAGAGAGCAAGAAAAAGGAATGATATGAAAATTGAGATTAATAATACATTGAATTATCCTTCTAAAGGAGGTCGAGTTTTGGATGTAGGTTGTGGGGCCGGGATCTACCTGGAAGCAGTTCCGGAAACATGGGAAAAACATGGGATAGACAGAGCTCCATGGGCGGCTCAGTATACCGAGAAAATATTAAAAATTCCTGTAGTGTACGGGGAGATCGAAAATGTGAATTATGAGAAACATTTTTTTGATGTGATTAATATGACCTATGTGATTGAACATTTAAGGGATCCTCTCTCTATTTTAAAACGGTTGAATAAATGGATGAAACCAAAAGGCAGGCTGATCATCAGTGTACCCAATTTCGGTAGTATCTGCTCAAAAATTTTTAGGGAATTTTACAGGTTGGCAGATCCCTGTCAGCATATTTATCTATTTAATCCCAGAAGCATAAAGAGAATGCTGAAAGAAGCCGGGTTTAAAGTAAAAAAAGTATATTATCCCTATTTCAATACACCTTATTTTAATTTCAGGGATTTTTTCCGGTTCTTTATTAATTCATTTAACCGGATCCTTTTACCTCTTTATTTGAAGTTCAATATAGTTCTTAAAGTCGATAAATTAATAGCTCCTCCTTTTTATGGAAATATATTTGTTGTTATAGCGGAAAAGAGCGATGATCAGTGAAAATAGTATCAAGACGGATAATGATCTGAGGTTGTTCTATTCTCAATATCAGAAAAAAAACCGGAAATTATTACGATCAGGATATCCATTAGTTCCATTATTTGAATTTAATGAAATAAAAGATCGATTATTCCTTGTGAAAGATGGTGAGAAGCTTATCTCTTCATTCGCTGTTTCAAAAGAGGAGATGGAAAATAAAAAGGTATGGATGATAGCTCATTTTTATATTATTGATAATACCATTATTAAAAGGAAAAAAGAGGAATTTCTTGCCTGTATAAGGCGGGTAATTAAGGATGATTATGATTTAAAGATTATTATACAGATAGAGGATTACCTGAAGGCGGAAAGTCTCTTTTTACAGGATATCTCAGCAGAATTTGACCATTTTACCGTTAGATTGATCAATGATTTACGAGATTTTCAAGCTGAAGAGAGAAATGATATCAACGTTAATGATGAATTCAGCTTAAGAACATTCCAGATCGGTAAGGATGAAGAGATGTTTATGCATATTTTTAATAATACCTTTAAACATTTATGTTCTCCTATTACATTACAGAATGTAGAGAGTTGGGTCCATTCGGATAAATTTAATCCCTCCTGTTATATTTTTGCTGTGAAAAAAAAAGAGGTTATAGGATTTATTGCAATAGAAGTATATTCTGATAAACTTGATGAAGGGCGATTCAGTTATTTACAGGAGATCGGAGTATTGGATTCTTTTAAAGACCAGGGAATAGGATCACGCCTGCTTTATGCAGGGATATCGGCAGCAAAAAAAGCAGGAAGCAACAGAATGGGTGTGGGAGTCTTAGGCAGAAATAAAAGCGCTTTTCGGTTTTTTCAAAATAACGGTTTTAAAGAGGTCTATAAAAAGAATTACTTGAAAATAATAATTTAATGAGAGGAAAAAAGAATGATATGGTATAAAAAAGATTCAGATACGGATCCGTATAAGGAACTATGGCAGCGAAAAGAGTGGCTTTTTCCCATGGAAGATCCGGAGAGAACGATCTTCCCGTTGATCATAACGGTTGAACCGACCAATGCCTGTCAGAATAAGTGCCTGTACTGTTCCCGGCTATTGATGAAGAGGAAGTCCGGATTTATGAATCTGGATACAATGGAAAAGATCGCTAAAGAGGCAGGAGAGAATAAAGTAGCCATCAGGCATGGTGGTTTTGGAGAACCGTTATTACATCCAAAAATTACAGAGTTAGTTGAAATATGTAAAAAGCATAATGCTCTGACCACTATATTTACTAATTGTAACCGGTTAACTGAAGATATGATGAGGTCTTTTGTGAAATCAGGCCTGGATGAGATACGATTTTCCAGTTCCGGTATTACGGATGAAGAACATAATATGATCCGAAAGAACAGCAATTATCAGGCGGATTTTGATGAGAAGATAATGATGGCGTACAGGATTAGAGAAGAGATGAATTCGGATAAACCATTTTTTACGATCTACACGAATGTGATCAGCTATGATGATGATACATTTAAAGAGAATATTGAAGCATATAAAAAAAAGTATATTCAGTTTGCTGATAAAATAGATATTGACCTGACCATGTTCTCAAGGGTTAAAGAGCTGAAACATGTAAAATCATTGTATCAGAAGCAGACCATTAATGAGCAACATAAACCATGTGTAACTTTATTTTTAAAAGTGATCGTACACTGGAATGGAGATGTTTATGCCTGTGATATTCCCTATAACCATGAAGATACATATTACCTTGGGAATATGCATGATAAAGGGTTCACCATCAAGAAATCATATAATTCAGAGAAAATAAAAAAATTAAGAGGAGACTTAAGCTTTGATCTGAAACATAATGAGTATAAGCTGTGTAAGGACTGTTTTTCAAATACCAATAAATGGGAAACAAAATCATGGCTGAATGACAAGCTTTAATTTTTAATAAAAAAGGAGAGATCTTGTGAATATATTAGGGATTATAATCAGTACTAATTCTACTGCCGCCTTATTAAAAGATGGAAAAATTGTTGCCTGTATGAGTGAAGAGAGATTATCCAGGAAGAAAAATACAAATGATTATCCAAAACATGCCATAGAATATTGTTTAAAGGAAGCCGGGATAACAGCACGGGAAATTGATCAGGTTGCTCTTGCCGGGTATACCTTTAATAGTGATTACTGGTCGGTGGATCACGATACAAATTTTTCCGTTAAAGAAAAAATAAGAGAACAGTATGATTACTGGTACCCAAAATTATATGAGAAAAAAGCAATAGCTTTTCTGAATGTTTTTAAGGATAAAGTTCTCCCTGATAGAGACAAATTAGTAAAAGAGGCCGGGAAAGAAGATATTCGAATTTATCTCATAAAGAAGCATTTGAATATACCTGATGAAAAAATCAAGATTTATAATCACCATAATTGCCATTCGTATTATGCATACTATGGCAGTCCGTACAGGGATAACGACACTTTGATATTCATCGCTGAAGGATTTGGTGATGATGCCAATGCTTCCATAAGTGAATTCGTAAATGATGAGTTAAAATTTCATTACAGGACGGATGATTGCAGTATCGGAAGGCTTTACAGATATATGACTTTACTTTTGGGTATGAAGAGTAATGAACATGAATTTAAAGTTATGGGATTAGCTCCTTATGCAAAAGAGCTCTATTACCAGGATGCTCTGGACATATTCAAGACATATATGTATGTGGATGGGATCGAATTCAAGTATCATAAACGGCCCAAAGACCTCTTTTTTGAATATAAAAAAGCGCTGGAACATATAAGGTTTGATAATATTGCCGGAGCGTTACAGAAATATATTGAGATATTATTAACCGAATGGGTAGAAAACGCCTGCACAAAATTTAATAAGAATAAAATAGTATTCAGCGGCGGGGTAGGAATGAATATTAAAGCTATGATGGAGATATCTAAATTACAGGCCATAAAGGATATGTTCGTCTGTCCTACCGGCAGTGATGAATCATTAGCTATTGGTGCATGCTATCATGCTTATAAAAAACTGGATAAATTAAATGATATTTCAATGATTAATAACGCTTATTTAGGAAATGACATATCCGGTGAAATGGCAAAAGATTATATTATTAAAAATAAAATAGACAAAAAATATAAGATAGTTTTTGATATTAAAAATAGGGATGTTGCAGAATTACTCTCTGATGGGTATGTGATCGCCAGGGCCTCCGGAAGAATGGAGTTTGGTGCAAGGGCTTTAGGAAACAGGTCTATATTGGCTGATCCAAGAGATTATTCTATAGTAAGAATAATTAATGACAAGATAAAAAAGCGTGATTTCTGGATGCCGTTTGCCCCTGTTTTATTAAAGGAGCGGGTATCAGATTATTTGATCAACCCAAAAAATATTGATGCACCATATATGACAATTGGATTTGAAACAACAGAATTAGGGAAGAAAGAATTAATTGCAGGTTTACATCCTTCTGATTTTACTGCCCGTCCGCAAATAGTATCTGAAGAGCAAAACCCCGCCTATTATCATATTATCAAAGAATTTGAAAAAATGACCGGTGTGGGCGGGCTGGTAAATACTTCATTTAATCTGCATGGGGAGCCAATTGTATCCACCTGTAAGGATGCTATGCATGTCTTTGAAAATTCGGGGATAGATGTACTTATCCTGGGAAACCATGCTGTTTTTAAAAGTTAGAAAAATATATCTGAAATATTTTTTTATTTATACCTATGATAGATAATTTATTAAGCACATTATTAGATCTAAAGATCAGATACATTTCTATAAAAGAGACTGTAAAAGTCTGGTATAGGAATAAAAATACAAATTATAGAATGTATTCCTTAAATGAGGTCAGAAATAAGTTTAAAAAATCTGAAACTGTCTTTATTTTAGGAGGAAGTGAGTCGATTAATGATGTGACAGAAAAGCAATGGAATTATATTGCCAAACACGACTCATTTGGAATGAATTGGTGGCCAGTACATGAATTTGTCCCTACCTATTATCAGACAGCTTTTCCGGTAGATCCAAATTTTAGAAAGAGATTGGAGGATGCTATATCAAAAAGAAAAAAGGACTATAATGATACTATTTTTTTTCTTTCAGATAGAGTAATAAAACGAGGAATGCATCCAAGATTATTAAAAGAATTTTTTTCGGAGAATCCATTATGCTGCAGTTATAAATATCCCGAAAGAATACTGATAAAAGATAGGAATTATTTTATTAAAGAGGACTTTAAAAGAGGAATAGTATATAGAGGACATTTAAATGTTATTTTATATTTATTAATGGAATTAGGCTATAAAAATATTGTATTAATTGGTATTGATCTTATTAATGCTGTTCATTTTTATGATCATTATCCAAGCATGGAATGGCAATTTATAGAAGAATATAGTAAACCAGTAGAAGAGAAGAGAAAGGAGATTCATTTAACAGCAACATTTTCAAAAGGAAAGATGCCTGTTGATAGGTATATTTACGCCTTGAATGATTATGTTTTAAAACCTAATAATATTAATTTATATGTTGGCAGTAATAAAAGTAAACTATACCCTAAAATTGATTTTTATTCTTTTAAGTAGTATTTTATATTAAATAAAATAATAATAATGATATTATATTGTTAATAAATTCATATGATTAGGACTGCACTATTATTTATATTTTTATAAAAGATATTAAGAGGGAAAAAATGAAATTGATATTTTATATAATAAGAATTATTCAATCAATCAATTATCAAAATTTATGTTTCGAAAAGGTAATCATTGGAAAAAACGCATTGATATTGTTTTCGATATCGTAAATAAATTAGAATTATTTGGAAATAATGTTCTTGATCTGGGAACTTCTATCGGAACATATGCTGTTGAATTTGCAGAAAGGGGTTTTAAGGTAGATGCAATTGACTTTGATAAAAAAGCAATAAAAATGGCACAAGAGATCGCTAAAAAGAAGAATATAAAGATCAATTATAAAGTAGGTAACATTTCTCATAAGAATAATTATAAAGCCAAGACCTTTGATATTATTTATGCGGGTGATATAATAGAACACTTGCTTCCTGCTGAATTAAATTCAACAATTTTTAATTGCTATAACTGGTTAAAAGATGGCGGATATTTTCTTTATCATACTGTTCCCACGAAATATGATGTCATTTTTCATAAAAGTTTTATGTGGGTTTTATTGATCCCTGTTTTCTTTTTACCGGAGCGGTTCTTTAAATATTGTGTTAAAATGACATATATTCTTTATAATATATTATTCATATTCAAAAAGGGGATGACCTTTAATCGATTCAGTAAAAAGGGTATTCATTGTAATTTGCAGACAAAGGGAAATTTTTTATCGATTTTAAATAAAAACAAATTCCATTCCATGTATAATATATTATGTACAACAAAAAACAGGTTTAAAAAGGGTCTACAGTATATTCTATTTAAGAATAAAGAATATTATAAAAAAGATATGTTTGGAATTGCATGGAAATCACTTCCAGAAAAGTAATATTTTATCAGTTAGCTTCGGTAGTAAAGGTATGAAAAGTAGAGTTAATAATCTAAGTTTAGAAAAAACAGATTGTGATTTATGTGGCAGCGGGAACTATAAAAATTTATACTCAGTTCCTGACCTGCGATTTAAAAATTTTAAACATGAATATTCTGTTGTCCAATGTATCAATTGTGGACATAGATATTTATCACCAAGGCCATCTAAGGATTCCATGCATTTAATTTATCATGATAATTATTATAAAAATCGTAATGAAGTCGATCTTAAACAGAAGAACAGATTTATTCTTCAAGCTGATTATTTACCGAAGATTGCAAATGGAAAAATATTGGATATCGGTTGTGCCGGGGGAGGTTTTTTAAAATTTTTAAAAAATAAAGGATGGAAATGTTATGGTGTTGATTTTATTAAGACAAAGTATAAAGAAAAAGGTATTAATATTAAATATGGCTATTTGCCTGAAAGGAGTTTCCCAAAATTGTTTTTTAATGTTATTACTGCTTGGGGAGTAATGGAACATGTGCATGAGCCATCGGTATATTTTGAAATAATTAATAAGATTTTAGATAATAAAGGTTTATTTATTTTTTTAATACCAAATGGAGATAGTCTATGGTCAAGATGGGCATTTAAAGAGGATATTCCGAGGCATATACATTTTTTCAGACCAAAAATAATTAAAGAATACGCTCGACAGTATGGATTTAAGGTTCATAAAATATATTATACTAATAAACTATATTCAAGACCTGCAAGTGGAAAAGGACTTTTTAAAAGGCGATTTTTACGTAGTTTGGATATACCTTGGGTAAAAATAATAAACAATAGTTTTGATTTATCAATGTTAAAAAAAATTCAGTATTATTTTATGAAAATATTTGATGCTTTATTAATACACCCAAAGTTAGAAGAATTATTTCATTTATGTGGTAATATGGTTGTAATTTTGAAAAAAGATATTAAGTAGTGGATGATATAATTACAGCATCAGGAAATCAGATTAGATTAAATCTGTAAAAATATTGGAAATCAATTGACAGATTGGATTTCATCTGGCAAATTATCTGAGATTATACGTAAGATATTCATTATTAATTAATATGAAAAAGTTAAAATTGAATATATCAGAGCTTTTTACCATTTTCAAGTTATTGTGGCATTATCTGAGGAGACATAAGGCATTATTTGTGATCTCCATGGTCTTGATCTTTATTCACTCGATATTTTTAGGGGGAGCTTTGAGCTTTATTCTGCCGATCTTAGGCCAGCTCTTCTCCAGTGAATCTGCGTTAAATGAAGGTACCGGGTTCTTTGCGGAAGTGATCAGGTTTTATAAGGGGTTCACTACTTCTTCGGAACATAAAGAGCTGGTTCCCGTAATACTGCTTTTTGTCTTTATGCTCCTGTATTCGGTTTTTCAGTTTATTATTGTGTTGGTACACAGTAATCTGACAAAGATCGTAACATGCGACTGCAGGAAGGAGATATACCAGGCCATCAATAAATTGCGGTATGATGAGTTATCCAAAGATGTACCGGGTACTTATATTCAATTTGCCGTATCAGAGACCCGTAGTGTTAATAATGTCTTTCAATTAGGGCTGGCATTGATCACAAAATCGATCAACTCAATTGTAATTATTATTCTTCTTTTTCTTTTATCGTGGCAGTTGACCCTTATATTGGTAATTATTTTATTATTAAAT
>JAHITG010000028.1 GCA_018817865.1 Spirochaetota bacterium | reverse complement strand
GGTCTTGTATGGTATGTTAAAACAAAAGGTGAAATGAATAAAAAAGGCGCCAGCATTCCGACCGCCTGGCTGCTTATCATTCCAATTGCAAATATTATCTGGATGGTAAAATGGGCACAGGGTGTTGAAAAAGTTACTAACAAAAAAATGTCAGTCGGACTTGCTATCGTTCTGTCCTGGCTTCTGGGAAATATCGGCATGGCCGTTATCCAGAGCAAATTCAATGAAGTTGGATAATATTTAATTAATAGTTATTTTACATAAAAAGGGAAGCCTGTTTCAGGCTTCCCTTTTTTATTTTATAAGCAGGGGATATTATTTAAATAATGATCTGAATATCTTATATCCGAGAGAAGAGTAATTAAAGTCCATGGGTTCCTTCTCAGGGAACATCAGGACCATCCTCACAACCCAGACTCCGAGGAGAAGGCATAAGAGGAAGATCCAGAAGATCCTGTTTTTATAGATCCGGTTAAACCCTTTCCGTTTTTTAAATAGCAGGATGATCCCCACAGGTATAACAAGAAAGACCAGGGGATGATAATAAAAAGCGGATCGTATATCCAAAATCACTAAATGATACAGTGAGCGGATCATTCCGCATCCCGGGCAGGGTATACCGTATATGATCTTATACAGGCACAGGGATTCCGTACTTAGAACGATCATCAGGATCCAGAAAAGAAGGATGATCCATAATGGAGCAATGAATCTCTTCAATTTTTCAGCCGGATGATTTGCTTCCCCAAAGTTTATTCATTGAGGCCTGCATGATGGCCATGTCCACGATAAAAAAACCGAAGATCGCCAGTATCAGATAAAGGAGTGCGTTATCTTCTACATCTATTTTATCTTTTTTCTGGGCTTCCGTGATGAGCTGACCGTATTTATAGACCCAGTAAATGGAATAAGGAAAACAGACAATACAGAGAATCAGTTCCACGGCAGGATTGATATCTTCTTTGTTGAGATAGAGTTTTAATTCTTTGGATATCTTATATATCCAGATCAATGCATAGATCCCGCATGTGATAATGGTAAAGATGATCACTGCTGCAGGAGAACGAACTTCGCCTTTTTCACTCATAAACTGCCTCCTTTAGAAGAATAAGTTTTTTTCTGTCACAAATATAATTCTTTGGATTCACTATTCAAGATTTTTTTAAGATCCGGAGCTAGAGTATATTTATCCGGATGCTGCAGAGAATCAGGGGTATGATCATTCCTCTTTTTCCTGCCCCAGCTGGTTGATATAATCCCGTATAAAGGCGGCCTTTTCAAATTCAAGATCGCGGGCGAATCCAAGCATGCTTTCGGTTAAATTCTTGATCAATGTCTCTTTGAACTCTTTATCAGAGAAATGTCTCTTTTTCAGTTTCTCTTCCTGCTCTTTGATCAGATAATCCAACGGCATTGACTCTTCTTTCTCTCTTTCAATAATATCCTTGATCTCTTTTGTAATAGATCGAGGTGTAATATTATGCTTTTCATTATACTCCAGCTGGATCTTCCTTCTTCTATTCGACTCATCAATGGCCTTTTTCATGGATCCAGTCATCTTGTCTGCATACAGGATGACCCGTCCATGGATGTGCCTGGCAGCTCTGCCCATGGTCTGGATCAGGGATGTCTCAGACCGCAGGAATCCTTCCTTATCCGCATCCAGTATGGCAACAAGAGAGACCTCAGGGAGGTCCAGGCCTTCGCGAAGCAGGTTGATCCCGATCAGCACATCAAAATCACCCTTACGCAGGTCCCTCAGGATCTCGACCCTTTCGATGGTTTCGATCTCGCTGTGAAGGTATCGCACTTTGATCTCAAGCCCGGCCAGATAATGGGCCAGATCTTCTGACATCCGTTTTGTAAGCGTTGTCACCAGCACGCGTTCCCCGTCTTTGACTGTCTCTTTGATCTGTTCAATAAGGTCATCGATCTGGTCTTTGATCGGTTTGAGGATGATCTTCGGATCGATCAGTCCGGTCGGCCGTATGATCTGCTCCGCAGTACGGGAACTCTTCTCTGCCTCATACTCTTTTGGCGTGGCTGAAACGAAAATGGTCTGGTGGATCAGTTTCTCGAATTCTTCAAAATAGAGGGGACGGTTGTCCAGTGCGGACGGAAGCCTGAATCCGTACTGCACCAGGTTCTCTTTTCGTGATCTGTCACCATGGAACATACCCCTGATCTGGGGAAGAGTTGCATGGGATTCATCAATAAATGTAAGAAAATCACCTTCGTAATAATCAATAAGGGTGGCAGGCCTTTCTCCCGGTTTTCTCCCCGAGATATGCCGGGAATAGTTCTCAATGCCCGGGCAGTATCCCATCTCCTTCATCATCTCAAGATCATAGTTGGTCCTGGACCAGAGCCTCTGAGCCTCTACCAGCTTTTCCTCTTTCTTCAGCTTTTCATGATGTTCCCGCAGTTCCTCCTTTATGGAGATGAGAGCTTTCTCTATTTTTGAGAACGGTGTGACAAAATGCTTGGCCGGGTAGACGGCTGTCTGCTTGAGGGGACGGATCACCTTGTTTGTGAGCGGATGTATCCTGTAAAGGTTTTCGATCCGGTCACCCAGCATTTCTATTTTAATGGCCTCCTTACCATAAGCAGGATATACTTCAATACTGTCTCCCCGAACACGGAAGGTTCCCCTGCTGAAATCAAAATCATTCCTTTCGTACTGGATCTTGATCAGTTTTTCAAGGATCGTGTCCCTGTCTATCACCTCATCTTTCTTTACATACAGGAGCATCTCTTTATAATCAGTGGGAGATCCTAATCCGTATATACAGGAGACACTGGCCACGATGATCGTATCATCCCTTTCCATGATCGAAGAAGTGGCCTTTAGACGGAGCCGGTCGATCTCATCGTTGATAGAAGAATCCTTTTCAATATAGAGGTCCTTTGAAGCAACATATGCTTCCGGCTGATAATAATCATAGTAACTGACAAAGTATTCCACGGCATTTTCCGGAAAGTATTCCTTGAATTCCCTGTAAAGCTGGGCTGCCAGGGTTTTATTGTGCGAAATAATGAGGACCGGTTTCTGGATCGCTTCGATCACTTTTGCCATGGTGAATGTCTTCCCGGAT
>JAHITG010000301.1 GCA_018817865.1 Spirochaetota bacterium | reverse complement strand
GATATCAATCCGTATACAATTTTAAGCATCATATCCATTATTTTTTTCTCCTCCCTATTATTCTAATAAAAAATCATACCTTATGCTTCGGTATATTAGTATATTTCAAATCGATAATTGATCTCCTTTTCGAGCCTTAATATATCATCTAAATCTGGAGTTTCCATATATTTTACATTTTCCACAATATTTTTAATCCCGGGAAAAATGTCATTGAACCGGATCTTCCTTTCCAGAAACTGACTGACAACTATATCATCTGCAATACTTAAAGCTGCCGGAAGGTTACCGCCCTTTTTGCCAATATCATAAGAATACTTTAATAACGGAAATTTATTATTATCAGGCTTTTGAAAAGATAAATTTTTAAGTTTATACAGATCCAGGGACTGAAAAGGATTTTTCAACTTCTCCGGATACGATAATGCATTTAAGATCGGAAACTTCATATCCGGAGGAGAAAGCTGGGCATAGATCTCACCGTCTATTACTTTTACCATAGAATGGATAATGCTCTGCGGATGTATAACAACATCAATATCCTGATAGCCGATCTTAAAAAGATGGACCGCTTCGATCACCTCAAATCCTTTATTGATCAAAGTAGCACTGTCTACTGTTATCTTCCCGCCCATACTCCATACCGGATGTTTTAAAGCATCTTCTATCGTAATCTGCACAAATTCCTGGATAGGTTTATTTAAAAACGGACCTCCGGAAGCGGTCAGATAGATCTTTTCAATATCTTTCCTAGAATCAAGATTCTTGATCAAATGAAAGATAGCACTGTGCTCACTATCCACCGGAATGATATCTACTTTATATTTTCTGATAAGATCGTTCAAGATGGGACCGGCCATTACATAAGACTCTTTATTGGCCAGTGCAATATTTTTTCTATTATATATGGACTCTACCGTATATTTTAATCCGGAACTTCCGATTATTGCATTTAAGATCAGATCACATTTTTTAAAGGCGCATAGTTTTTTTATTCCGTCTGTTCCCGAATATATTTCTGTATTCCTGCATTTTTTCTGGAGCTGTTTAGCCAGCGTTTCATCATAAACAGCTGCCATGCCCACTTTAAATTTTTTGATCTGTTTTTCCAGCAGATTAATATTCTTATTGGCAGATAAAGCAAGTACATTGAATTTGTCTTTAAATTTATCAATTATCTCCAGGCTGTTTTTACCGATAGAACCGGTTGAACCTAAGATCACTATATTTTTCATATTTTTACCAACCCGCTAATAGTGATATAGAAATAAAATAACGGTATTGTTACCAGCCACCCGTCAAATACATCCAGGATCCCGCCATGTCCGGGAAGTAATCCTTTTGAATCCTTAATATTTACGCTCCTTTTCAGGATCGACTCGACCAGATCAGATCCGATAACGATAAATCCGAATACAACCCCAATAATAATTTTCTGGAAAAATGACATTATGATATATTCCCTGAAGATGAATCCGGCAGTAATTACGGCTATTACAGAGGCGATGAGCCCGCCATATACACCGGCATAGGTCTTGTTAGGCGAAGCTTTAATATTTAACTTTTTCCTGCCAAGCCACATACCGCTGAAATAAGCAGCTGAATCATTGCACCAGATCAAAAGGACGATCAGAAAGAGATAGTATTTCCCCAGAGGAAGGCTCCTCAACAATAAAAAGTATGAACTTAAATATGGAATATAAAAAAGGATGAAACAGTAAGCTGAGATCACCGGGATCACTGCTTTATAATCTTTCTTAAATATCATCAGGACCAGATATAAAATGATCGCCAGAATAAATATTGCCTGACGCAGGTCCAACCTTATCTCCGGAAAAGAGATATTCACGTACATGCCCAGGATCATTAAAAGGCCTGCTACCAGGAGTATTTCTTTTTGTATTTGAATACCCTTCAGAGAAAACATATGATGCATCTCATTTATTGCCAGAAAATTAAATATGATCAAAAATATTAAAAAAGGGATATGCCAAACTATATTACTCAGTATTATAAAGAGTATTATGGGAATACCGATAACCCCAATGATGATCCGATTCTTCATGTTGATCACAATCCCCCAAAACGTCTGTTCCGCTTTTTATAGACCTCAATTGCTTTTCCCAGTTCTTGTTCATTAAAATCCGGCCATAATGTTTGTGTAAAATAAAACTCGCTGTACGCGATCTGCCACAACAAAAAATTGCTGATTCGAAGCTCACCGCTTGTTCTGATCAACAGGTCAGGATCAGGAAGCAGTTCTCCGTTATAAAGATACTTTTGAAATAATTTTTCATCTATCCGTTCTTCTTTTATTTTCCCCTTTTTAAAATCCTTCAAAATACTCCGTACTGCATTTAATATCTCATCCCGTGAACCGTAATTCAAACAGACATTCAAGATGAATTTTGTATTATTCCTGGTAAGCTCAATTACTCTGTTGATCTCATTTCTAATTCCTGTCGGCATCACGGTAATATCCCCGCTGACCAGCAGTCTGATATTATTCCTGTGGAATTCCTCTGTCTCCTTCTTTATAAAGCGGGAAAGCAGCTTCATCAGAATATTGATCTCTGTTTTAGGGCGTTTCCAGTTTTCAGTTGAAAATGCATATAATGATAAATATTTAACTTTGTACTTTATGGAAGCTTTTACGATCTTCTTAACATTACTGGAACCTGCATAATGGCCTTCTGTCCTTGTTAATCCTCTTTTTTCAGCCCATCTGCCATTACCATCCATGATAATGGCTATATGTTGTATCTTATTATTCGCCATCTATACTTCCATTATTTCTTCTGATTTTCTCTTTATAATGTCATCTATTTTTTTTATATAATCATCCGTAAATTTCTGTATCTCTTTCTTTCCTCTTTCAGCTTCATCTTCACTTATGTTTTTATCTTTCTCGGCTTTATCTATATCCTGAATGGAATCCCTTCTGATATTTCTTACAGACACTTTTGAATCTTCTCCTTTTTTATGTACGATCTTTGCCAAATTATTCCTCTGTTCTTCGTTCAGGGCCGGAAAAGCCAGTCGTATGACCCTGCCGTCATTTGAAGGAGTTACCCCGATATCAGAACTTAATATTGCTTTTTCTACATCACCCATTACTGACTGGTCCCAGGGCTGTATTACGATCAGCTTGCTCTCCGGTGATGTGATCGAAGACATCTGCTTTAACGGTGTTTTATTCCCGTAATACTCAACTACAATATTCTCAACCAGCGAAGGGTTCGCTCTTCCGCTCCGAACAGTCTTAAAATCTTCCATCAAGTGGTGTAAAGATTTCTCCATCTTCTCATTTGTCTGTTTGTTTATATTTTCCAACATAATAAAATCCTCCTCTTCCTGGTTTATAACATAAGAATGGACAGTTTTTAAACTTGATCATTTATCAACTTTAATGAATAAAAGTGCCTATAGTATGTCCCTGAACAAGTTTTAATATATTACCTTTTTTAAAAAAATTCATTACAGTTATCGGTAGATCATTCTCCATAGCCATTGAAAGCGATGTAAGATCCATTACTTTTAATTTCTTCTCAATAACACTTATATAGGAAATATCTTTAAAAAATTCAGCATCCTTATATTTTACAGGATCTTTATCAAAAACACCGTCAACTTTAGTCGCTTTGATCAAAATATCCGCATTGGTCTCTAAAGCTTTCAGGACTGCGGAAGTGTCCGTTGTTACGAAAGGATTGGAAGTTCCGCCTGCATATATATTTACATACCCGTTTTTTAAAGAGTCAATAGCATCTTTAGCATTAAAAAACGGTAAGGAATCAATAAATAAAGTAGAAAAGATCCTGTTCTTTATCTTTTCCTGGGAAAGCATATCAGAGAAGAGAAGACTGTTTATTACAGTTCCAAGCATTCCTGCTTTGTCAGCTTCGGTTTGAGTAAAGGTCCTGGCAAATTTTTCCTTCTGCCTGATCACAGAACCACGAAAAATATTACCTGCACCCAGTACGATACCGATCTGCACCTTTAAATCAATTAAAGGCTTGATCTCCTTTATGATATTTAAAAGAGAATTAATGTTAATATTCTGACCATTTGAGTCACCTAAAAATTCACCGCTGAATTTCAGCAGAACATGCTTATATTTAATATTCGGACTCAAATATTACCTTACTCCCACCTGATATCTGATAAATCTTCCTACAGTAATATTTTCACCTATTTTGGAAATCGCCAGTTTTATAATATCCTGAACGGACTGCTCAGCGTCTTTTATAAAAGGCTGCTCAATAAGGCATGCCTCACTGAAAAATTTATTCAGTTTTCCTTCCGCCATTTTTTCCGCTACATTTGCCGGTTTCCCCGAATCCTTTGCCTGCTGTAAATAGATATCCTTCTCAGAATTAATAACATCCTCAGTAACATCATCCCTTGTAATATATTGAGGATCAGTAGCAGCGATCTGCATGGCAATATCTTTAGCAAGATCGTTAAAAACATCTGTCTTTGCTACAAAATCAGTTTCACAATTCAACTCCACCAGAACACCGATCTTATTTCCCGCATGTATATAGGAATAAATGATCCCTTCACTTGTAATTCGATCTGCTTTTTTAGCGGCTTTAGCAATGCCTTTTTCCCTTAAATACTTGATCGCTTCGTCAATATTACCGCCTGTTTCAACTAATGCCTTTTTACAATCCATCATTCCCGCATTAGTCATATCCCGTAAGTTTTTCACCATTTCTGCCGTAATCTGCACTCTAGTGAACCTCCATCTTGGTTTATAGATCTAATATATTCTGGTATATTCTCTTTTACTGATGAAATGAACTGATTATTTTTTTTCTTTGACTTTTTCTTTTTTTGTCTTCTCTTTATTATCTTTTCTAACTTCTTTCTTCTTAGGTGAAGCTGTTTCCTTCTTTTCCTTGGCTTTTTCCTTAGGAGCAGCTGCTTTTTTCTCTTTAGTCTTCTCGGTCTTAACGGTTTTCTCTTTTTTTACTGCTTTACTTTTTAAAGCAATCCCTTTTTTTGCAGTCTCTTTCACTTTAGAATCATTTTTTTTAGTTTCCTCTGTTTCTTCCTCTTTTTCTTCTTCACTCTCCCCGGAATCTTCTGTCTTTTCAAATTTTTCAAAGCTCATGATCTTTTTCTCATCGTCGTCGATCTCATATTCTGCATATTTTTCCTTTATGCTTTCCGGTTCGCCTGAATCTTCAGCTCCCCCTGCCTTCTGATCCTCGCCCTCTTTTTCCATCTGTAAATTCTTCTTCCCTTCAAGAACAGCATCAGCTATTAAATTGGCAAAAAGATTTATCGCCCTGATAGCATCATCATTTCCGGGAATAGGATAATCAATATGGTCCGGATCGCCATTGGTATCAACCACACCGACAATAGGGATCCCCAGATGAAGCGCTTCTTTAACACCAATATCCTCTTTTTCAGTATCAATAATAAACATGATATCAGGAAGACTGTTCATATCTTTGATCCCTGAGAAAACATTATTCAATTTCTCTCTTTCCCTGGTCAGGGTCAGGATCTCTCTTTTTGTCAGATTCCCTTTATCATCGCTCTCAAGTATCTTCTCAATACTCTTAAGCCGATTGATACTGTTCCGAACAGTCACAAAATTTGTAAGCATACCGCCTAACCAGCGCAATATGATATACGGCATACCGCATTTTTCAGCTGCCCTTTTCACTTCTTCCTGTGCCTGCTTTTTTGTCCCTACAAACAATACTGTTTTTCCTTTGGATACTCCTGATTTTACAAATTCATACGCATTTTCAGCTGCTTCAACTGTCTTCTGAAGATCTATTATGTGTATACCCTTTCTCTTTGTAAAAATAAATTTCTTCATTTTTGGATTCCATCTTTTTGTTTGATGGCCAAAATGAACTCCTGCTTCAAGTAAATCTTTCATCGAAATAGCTCCCAAATTCAAGTACCTCCTTAGAAATGGAATATTATATTCTTCTATAAATATAAATTGCCAGAACAATACCGATTATAGCAATTAAATTAAAGTTAAAGACATATCCTGCAACAATTTTAAAATTATTAGCAAATCCATATAAATAAATAATGTCCGTAATAACCCGACTCCTGAGTAAATTGACCAGAGTACGGCCAATTACAGAACCTATCAGCATCCCAATAAATCCGACAAAGAAATAAGTACCGAAATTTCCACTTCTTCTTACTGCCATAAGGGCCTCCATACCTGCATACCTGTGCATTTAGGTACATTATTTAAAGATATCTGCCTTTAAACAAAATGTCTTGATAAAGTAATAAAATTTTTTTATATGTCAAGCTATTTAATGAAAAAAAAACAGGGGCTGGTTCTTGGGATTATATATGATTTGGGGTCAAACCTTGAAATGTGAAAATTGCTTCTCGATTTTCACATTTCAAGGTTTGACCCCCGATACTAAACATTTTCAAGACCCAACCCCTATTTTTTTTTCAGGCTTATATATAAAAAAGTCATTGCCATATAGGAGACCGGCAAAGTCCAAAAGATCCCCATAACAAACATCAAAAGACCCGCATAAGCCACAATTTCAAGGACAATTACTATGGGAAAGAGCTTCCATTTCAGGCCTTTTGTCATTTTACTGCTTTCTTTTAAAGACTGAAAAGCTGTCATGTTCTTATCCACAATTAAATACTGATAAAACATGAACTGGATGCCCCATATACAGGCGGGAAATATCAATAAAAAAAATCCGACAAAGATCATTACAAAATAACAGAGAGTAGCTCCCATGGAAGAAGCCAGATATGGTCCACCCATGAACAGGTCCTGGATACGGGCAGGCTTATCATTTGCTCTTTTCAGAAAAATAATGGTCCATCCGACAGCGAGCCAAACCTGAAGAATATACAATATGACCTGAATAAAAAACCTGGAAAGATGAAGTAATTGCAATAAAGTGGAAAGGCCGAACAAGAGACTGAATGATATCAGCAATACAGCGGCATATAACCAGAAATGTGTTTTTGTTTCCTGCCATCCTTTTTCTATTAATACATTTAAATTCATATTGCATACCCTCTTTTTTAAAATCATGATGATCCCTGATCTCATTCCACATAAAGATCATACAATCTATGGATACTTTTCAATAGTTCCTTTTTGATCTTATAACGGTTATCTGTTTTTTCAGGTTCATTGTTAAAAACCGCAAAAGGGACCTTGATCAATCCAGCCTGAATACGCTCCTTTTGCTGAGAGGAGAGATCTTTCCAATCATCCGTCTTATATTTCCTCATGACCTCAAAAGGAACAGTATGATATAGAATACTCTCAGGCTTATCCGGATCATACCGTCTTTTATTCTTCCTGACCGCTTCTTTGAATGAAACATTAATATAGTAGATAACCGCATGTTCTAAAATATCTTTATGAAGCATTTGAAGGGAATCGCTATACCCCTCAGCACCGCAACGGGAGAACTCAATAAATATTGTATGCTTATCAATAAAACCAGGATCATTATAGTTTTTTAAATAAAACCGGTTAATATCTTCTATCAGTTTTTTATAGATCTCTCTGGATCTTACTACATAACTGCCTGTTTTAATTCTTCTTGTATCCACCCTTTTTTTCTTCTTCTTTTCCCTTCTATTATCATTTTCTCCCCGATCCCATAAAAATCTAAAATCATCGATCTCTACAATATCATGAATATGGAATATTTTTTTTCGTTCGGCCAGGCTGATGTTTTTAAAAAAATCAATAACTTCTGATTTTCCCGCTGCAGGCCTTCCCAGGAAGATAATGATATCAAATTTGTTTTTTTTCATAGAAAGCTTTAGGATGGATGGTATTATAATTTGCCGAAAGGGGGACTCGAACCCCCACAGGATTGCTCCCACTGCGACCTGAACGCAGCGCGTCTACCAATTCCGCCATTTCGGCGCTTATGCAATTTATATAGTATAATATTTTATTTTGAAAAGCAAATTTTTTTTATTTAAATACTGATCTTTTTAAAATATACCGGTATTGAAGCTAATAAAACAGTATAGATTACATTTTAAAGCCGGTAGCATGCATGTAGCCCAGCTTGATGTTCATGAGATCCTTATATCCGTAATTTTCACTGGTAGGATCGAAAAAGAGGATAATATAAGTAAACTCAAAATTTATCACGCTTTTTTTTCCTATCTTTAAATTACAGCCGGCACCTATCGGGAACCCAAGGGTTGCAGGAAGCCATCTTCCTTTCTCCTGTGTGCTGATAAAATCTATGGGCGCACTTTTATAACTGTAATCTAAATTTTTATATATAAAAGAATAGACCAAACCTGAGGAGAGATAGGGGGATAAATCACCTGAAAAAATATTATAATTAAATAAAAAAGCCCAGGATAAATTATAAAAATCCTCGTTTTTAGTATACAGCAGAGTCTGATACTCTCCAAGTAGAGGATTATAGATCTGCTCTGATTTATCATAAGTAAATGAATTATACAGAAATCCTAAAAGCACCTTATAAGAAAAGGAATCAGAAATAAAGGATTGGTAATACAGATCAAATCCATATCCGTTCCCGGCCTCTTCCGTATCGATCAGAGTAACGCTGTTATAGATCAGATCTATACCGAAATAATTATTCTTTATCTGTCCACTCAGGGAATACAGCGGGATGCTGAATAATATCAATATTATAATAAACAATTTTTTCATATAAATACCTATATGATAATATTATCTATCAATCTGGCTTTACCGATCCAGACTGCAATTAAAATGACACAATGCCCATGAATAATTTTTAAATCATCCAAATTATCAGGATCTGCAATAGAGATATAATCAATATACCTTTTCTTTAACAATCGGCCGGATAATAAAATCCTGTAAACCTCTTTTTTCAATTTTACAGCACGCTTCTCCCCGTTTTGGATCATTTTTTTCACGGAAAAAAGCGATCGGGATAAAAGGAGCGCTTCTTTACGCTGATCATTATCCAGATATTTATTTCTTGAACTCATGGCCAACCCATCCGTTTCCCGGATCAGAGGCATGGGTTTTATTTTTACATTCAAATTCAGATCCCGCACCATCTTTCTGATAATAATGAACTGCTGATAATCTTTCAAACCAAAATAAGCCGTATCAGGATGAACAATATTTAATAGTTTTAAAACAACCGTAGTTACCCCTTTAAAATGGCCCTCGCGGTATCTTCCGCATAAACAATTTGATAATCGCTCCACCTCTACATAAGTTAAGTATCCATCAGGATATATATCCCTGGCTTTGGGATAAAAGATCATATCTACTTTCTCTTTTTTACACTTTGCACTATCTGCATTTTTAACTCGGGGATAAGCATTATAATCTTCCCCCTGGCCGAACTGAATGGGATTAACAAAGATACTGACAACCACAATGTCATTCTCTTTTCTGGCTTTTCTGATCAGCGACAAATGTCCCTCATGCAGAGCGCCCATTGTAGGGATAAACCCGACCTGCTTCCTTTTTAATTTATACCCCTGTATTTTTCTAAAAACTTTTTCAGGATTTGAAATGATCTCCACTTAAAACCTCTCCGTCCTTTTATCGAATCTCTTTTGTTCCTTCTGATCCATACTCACAAAATATTTTTTTTGCGGGAATTTCCCTGTTCTAACATTATCAGAATATTCCCTGACTGCTTTCTTAATGATACTGAACAGATCAATATATTTTTTAGCATGCCTGGGAGTAAAATCCGGATTTAATCCCAATATATCATCCAGGACAAGGATCTGGCCGTCACAGAAAGGCCCTGACCCGATGCCAATAACCGGTATTTTCAGTTTCCGGGTTATTTTTCCGGCGCATTGAGCGCTTACTCCCTCAACCACCAGCGAACAGATACCTGCATCCTCAAGAGCCAGTGCCAATCTGACCAGTTTTTCTGCGCTGATGGAATCATTACCCTGGATCTTATAACCACCCAACTTATAGACAGATTGAGGAGTTAATCCGATATGACCCATTACAGGCACATCCATTTTTACCATCTTTTCAATTAATTTTACATTTGATTCCAGTGATTCTATCTTTACAGCCTGAGCTTTAGTTTCTTTAAAGAACCTGCCCGTGTTAAAGAGAGCATCTCGTATAGATATCTGGTAGGATAAAAACGGCATATCAATGATCAATATGCTCTCTTTTATGGCTTTTGAGACTGCTTTAGATATGATCAGCATCTCTTCCATGGAAACCGGAAGAGTCGTATCATACCCCAGTTTTACCATACCATATGAATCACCGACCAGTATAATATCCACTCCGCATTCTTCCAGGATCCGTGCGGAAAAATAGTCGTAAGCAGTAAGCGCAATGATAGGATCATGTTTTTTCTTCTTTTCGATCAAATGTTTTAAATATTTCATATATAAGAAATAATATAATAGATAAATATTAAAATATCAAGTTTTTAAAATTACTTTTTCCGTATTATTACTGATAAATTCCTCTAATCTCTTTTTTAAAACAGGATGGATCAAGGACGGTTCTATCTCCTGAAGCGGTATCAATACAAAATTCCTTTTATGCATTTCCGGATGGGGTACTGTAAGTAAAGGATCTTTAATAACACTGGAACCGTAAAGAAGTACATCAATATCGATCAACCTGGGTCCCTTTTTAATGGTCCTCTTTCGTCCCAGGTGTTCCTCGATCTGCAATATCGTCTCTATTAATTCTTCCGGAGAAAGGTCTGTTTCGGCCTTTAACACCATATTCAAAAATTCAGGCTGATCTTTAGAGGGGCCTACAGGCTCGGTTATGTATACGGAAGAAGAATTTACTATTCTGATATGATTCTTTGAAAGCTCCAACAATGCATCAGTCAGATTTTTTTCTTTATCACCTACATTAGTTCCCAGGGATAAATATATTGTATTATATTTCATGCCAGTTATCTTTATCGGGATCAGACTCCTGAATATGATATTTCTACCATTTAATATTCTCGATCTTGTTAAAAACCTTTTCAAGTATTTTTACATCCACTGTAAGTGCCATCCGTATATATCCCTCTCCGGCCTGGCCAAAACCGACCCCCGGAGTAACAACGATCCCTTCATCCTGTAAAAACTTTGTTGCCATCTTTTTTGAATCATATCCCTTTATCGTCTCGATCCAGAGGTAGAAGGTAGCTTGCGGTTTTAAATACTTCCATCCCAGCTTATCCAACCTCTTGCAGGCATAATCACGCCTCTTTTGAAATATCTCTCTATTCGTCCTGTTCAACTGCTCGTAGTTTTCCAGAGCAGCTATTGCTGCATATTGAACAGCCTGAAAGATCCCGGAATCCAGATTGCTTTTTATACGTCCCAGTCCCTTAATAATATCCTTATTCCCTGCTGCAAACCCTATCCTCCACCCGGTCATATTAAACGTTTTAGAGAGAGAATGAAATTCAACGGCGATATCCATGGCACCCTCGATCTGTAAAAAAGATAAAGGTTTATTATCATCAAAATAAAGTTCATTGTAAGCAGCATCATGAGCCACAATTATATTATTCTCTTTGGCAAATTCTACTACACTTTTAAAGAAAGATTCATCTGCAACCGCAGATGTAGGATTGTTCGGATAATTCAGGAACATAAGCTTTGCGCTTTTCTTTACATCATTTGGAATAGCAGACAGATCAGGTAAAAAATTGTTCTCTTTTAAAAGAGGCATATAATAAGGGATACCTTCAGCAAAGATCGTGCCTGACCTGTACACAGGATACCCCGGATCAGGAACCAGAACATGATCATCTCTATCAACAAAAGCAAAAGGAAAGTGGCCGATCCCCTCTTTAGAACCGATCAGCGATAAGATCTCATCCTGAGGCGAAAGGGTAACATTGTATCGTTTTATAAACCAGTCAGAGATCTTCTGCCGAAATACCAGTAATCCGTCATATGAAGGATATTGATGATTTCTGCTGTCTCTGGCAGCACTATTCAGAGCGTCAATGATCACATCCGGAGTAGGAAGGTCCGGATCACCTATTCCGACACTGATAACCTCGTTCCCTTTACTCTTATACTCTTCTTTTAATCTGTCTATCTCAGCAAACAAATAGGGCGGTAACTGTTTGATCTTTTTAGAATATTCAATCTTCATCTCTTCTCTCCATTTTTATATGTTTCAGGGTCAGGAGGCAGTGTCGTAATAATTTTTTTTGTAGGGGCTTGATTTATCAAGCCCATTTTAAAGCCTTCAACTGCGGGTTCGATAAATCGAACCCCTACATTTTTATATAATTAGGGGTTGCGACACAGCCTCCAGAATCCGAACTAGAACATAAAGAATTAAAACAAAATTTCAAATACTTTTTTCTAACTGAAGCATTTTTATTTTATATTGCCGGCCGTAACCGAAATTTCCGGTATTTCCGTCAGACCGTATTACGCGATGACAGGGAATAATAAGCGGGATCGGATTCCCTGCCATGGCATTCCCTGCAGCACGGCTGGCAGTCGGAAATCCTGCTTTAAGGGAAAGCTCCTGGTAGCTTATCAACTGACCGAATTTTACATGCGACAGGGTTTGATAAACTGACTTTAAAAAACAAGAATACAGAGATAAATTTACATGTTTTAGATCAAACTCCACTTTTTCTCCATTAAAATAATGCTGAACTTTAGTGATCAGTTTATCCACCCACTGCAATCCTCCCTGATAGAGCCCGTCTCTCTTTTTAAATTCAGGAATCCGAGAGGGAAGATGAAATGATATAATATGATCCTTATTAAAAATGATCCGGCATTTCCCCCAGGCTGTTTTTATGATTGAATAATATACGGGCTTCATCTGAAATTAATTATAATAAAATTTTTTTTATGCGGGATTTTAAACGGATAATAAAAATAGCTTGAAGCTGAATTTTTCCAGAAACCGGTGTTTTTTCCGGTTACCTTCCAATAATCCACGAAAAAAGAGTATATCTGGGTACTGCCGTCATCATTTGTTAAAAGAAGGCTGTTCAAATATGGAATATTTCTATTATATTCATAACTTTTATCCTTTTTCATAATAAATTGATATTTGGATGGATAAAAATAATAAAGTAACGCGGAATTATTCGTATTCTTGGACATTAAACGCGGTTTCCACTCCAGTAATTTAAGGCTTTTTACATCTTCCCATTTTATCACTTTTTCAAAAATAAAACCCTTATTTTTATGTTTTACACTCAGTGATCTTTCAGGAAAAGAAGTGATCCCTGTTAAAATTGTATTATCCTTAAAAATCACGGACACATTAAAAACATACCTTTGTGTCTCTTTCTCCGGTTCGTTCTTGCCTGTTTTAAATGATCCATTTTCAGCGGTCTCCCCTGTGATCTTCACTTCCGGTACTTTTGGTTCACCAATATTGAAATTCGTATCACCGAATAAAGAGAAGTTCATAATTAATGAAAAAACAAATATTATTATGCTTTTCATAAAATCACCTGGAACTATGATGCCCCGGTTTTTTTTTAAAGATCCCTTTTATCCTCTTGATCCATCTGTACAGCAATTTTTCGCTGTATTTCTCTTTCAGATCAATAGCTGCTTCTTCAGATTTAACGGTTGTATCATACCTTTCCTTCAGGTAATTCCAATGCCCGATGATCCAGACATATAGGTCTGTAATATACAAATTATGAAAATGCTTCATGATATGGTGCTTCTTGATCATACTGATCACCGGGAAATAGATCGTCTTATACCAGGATTGAACAGCTTCTTCCCAACCCACTTTTTTCCCGGACAAACTGGATAATAACTGCTGATGTCCCTTGATCTGCTCCAGCAGAATATCATGCCTTCCGGCCCTTGATATTTCAAACCGCTCTCCCGGAATAAGCTTATCCACATTGGTTTTTTCAATAAATCTTAAATATTCTTCTTTTAAAACCAATTGTTCATAATCAATATCTTTTTCCAAAGGCACTTTGGATTTAAGTTCTATTATCTCGGCATCGATGTACTTCTTACCCTTCTCTTTTGCCACAGAAACCCTGTGATTACCGTCACGGACAAAATAGACATCCCCGATCTTATAGACCTGAATGGCGGGAAGCTCAATATTCTTGTAATGGGCAGCTCCTACATTGATCCATCGGGATTTGGTGGAAGACTGTTTTGGCAGAAAATGCTTATCAAAATCTTTGTACCGGCCTTCACTTCCTTTTATGTTCTCAATCGGTATTGATTTGACCCCTTTATAGACCTGGCTCAT
>JAHITG010000300.1 GCA_018817865.1 Spirochaetota bacterium | reverse complement strand
TGATCCTCCTGTTTTTAATTGCAGCCGGTCTGACTTTTTACGGCCTTTTCTTTAAAATGAAGTTTCAGATGTTCCCGGATATTGATACTAAATTTTTTTATATTCACGGCAAGATCAACCGGATCAAATCCCTGGAATTCACGTCCGACAAAGTAAAACTGCTCGAAGAGTTTATATTGAAAAAATATGATAAAAAAACCCTGCAATCACTGGTATCATACAGCGGAGCAAAAGGGTATCCTGAAAATTATTCCATATTATTCTATCTGAAACCTGCTTCCCTGCGTGATATAACGTCTGATCAGATAATCGAAACGATGCGGAAAAAGATGGAGGAGATGAATATCTTTACTAATATTTATATTGAAAAAGATACGGGCGGTCCTCCGACCGGCAGGGCTCTTGTAATAGATATTGTCGGAAATGACAACGACAAGCGGAAAGAGCTTACAGCCAGGATCAAAGATCATTTACATGAATTAAAAGGCGTCCATGACATTCAATCAACGGATGTAGATCTAAAAAAGGAGATCAAGGTGTATCCGGGTTATGAAAAGATAGCCCGACTGGGAGTGACTGCCGTCGGCATTGCTCAGATCATAAAGATCGCCTATGAGGGCCTGATCGTAACGGATATACAGACACCGGAAGAGATGATAGAATACAGGATCATGCTGGCTGATGAGTACAGAAGAAAACTTTCGACACTTGACAGATTAAAGGTCCTGAACAATCAGCATAAGCTGATCCCTATCCTGCAGATGGTCAACATGGATGAGACAGACGCCCCTACGGTCATTCTTCATTATAACGGGGACCGAACCACTACTATCAGCGCGGATGTCGATGCCAAGATCATTACTCCCAAAGAGATCTATCTGAAGCTTAAAAATGATTTTAAAAATTTCGAAATAGAAAATCCGGGATTTCAGCTCAATTTCGGCGGGGAAGCAAAAGAGAGCATTAAATCTCTGACAAGCATCTACCATGCCATAATGATCGCGGTTGCCGGGATATTCCTGATCCTTATTCTCTTATTTAAATCCTTTTCCCAGCCGATCATCGTGCTTATGACCATCCCCTTCGGTTTTATCGGAGTGTACCTCGCTTTTCTGGCTCACGGGATGATCCTGGGAGTCATGGCCCTTTTAGGAGTAACCGGCCTTTCCGGTGTAGTTGTGAATGATTCACTGGTCATGGTAGAACATATTAATATGCTGAAGAAGAAGAATCCGAAAAAAGAGCCGAAACAACTGATCGTTAACGGAGCAGTGACCCGTCTCCGGCCGATCCTGGTCACGACCATCACTACGGTAGCCGGGCTCTTCCCCACGGCCTACGGCCTCAGCGGAAAGGATTACATGCTGGTTCCGGCAACCATGGCCATCTCATGGGGATTGATATTTGCTACTACCCTGACCCTCTTCCTTATTCCATGCCTCTATCATATTGAAATGGATACCAGAAAATTCGTAAACCGAAGTTTTCAGTTTATAAAGAAGAAATTATTCACTTAAACGGATCGCCTCTACGATAAGGGAAATGCTCTCCCTGTTGTTCCAGACATTGATCTCCGGCCTGAAGACGATATCATAATGATTTCCCATCTTAAAATCAAACTCTTTTTCCATACCGCCCCACCACAAAGCATCAAAGGAGAGGTTGTCTCCGGTTCCTACCCGTAGTTTCAGATGCCGTTTATCCACACCAATAGGCTGAAAATTGAGAAGCTGAAGGCTCCTCATAAGAAGGAGCGGTTCGTTATTATCTTCCCCGTAAGGAGAAAAGATCTCATCGATCTTTCTCAACAGTTTAATAGTCAGAATATCCGGTTCGATCTCTGCATCGATCTCCAGAACAGGAACGAGGTCTTCAAGCTGCAGTGTTTCATCAGCGATACCCTTAAGCCTCTTCTTGAATTCCTCCAGTTTCTCTTCTTTTAAAGAAAAGCCGACCGCATACTTGTGCCCGCCAAAATCCATAAAGAGGTCTTCACACTGTTTAAAAGCCTCGTATATCTTGAACTGCTCAATACTCCGTGCTGTACCGATCCCTTCTCCATCCTTTAAGATAAGAATGACCACGGGACGGTAATACATATCCTTTATCCGGTTTGCGATCACACCTGTTACCCCGTGTTCCATATCCTTGATATCGATGATAAAGATCTTGTCGTGCTCCACATCGACTTTTTCTTCCAGAATACTCATGACCTTATCAAAATTCAGCTGCTGTTTATCTTTTCGCTTTTGATTGATCACCAGAAGTTCATCCACCACTTCCTGTGCTTCCTTCCTGTTATCAGTGATAAGAAGCTGAAGCGATTTCTGAGCCATTCCCATCCTGCCGGGTGCATTTAAAAGCGGTACGATCTTCCATGCCATTGTCTTTGAATTAATATTCTTTTTTTCAATATTCAGCTTTTTGATCAGCAGATCCAACCCGATTATGTTTGTCTTTTTCAGTTGTTCCATTCCTTTTTTCACTATCAATCTGTTCTCGTCCGTTAATGTAACAACATCGGCCAGAGTTCCCAGAACCGCATATTCACTGAACATCTCCAGGATCTTTTTGACTTTTTTCGTGATCTTATAGAACCTTCTGAAGATCTCGACAGTGACTTGTGCATCATAATAAGCGCTGTGATATTCTCCCGGGATCTTAATATTAAAAAACTCGGCTACATGGATCAATTTATTGCTCGGCAGGTTCAAGTGTTCCCTGGATAAAGTCAAAGTATCGACCGTTTCATTTTTTATACTCTTCTTCAAATGCTTTTTTATGTCACGTTTAATAAATGGCATATCAAATCCGTCAATATTATGGCCCACCAGGATAGAGTCATTTATAAATTTATAAAAGTCTTTTATTACAAAGGAAACAGGCCGTGCTGAATAAAGTTTTTCATCGGTAATACCTGTTATTTCTTTTATTTCATCTTTTATGGGTTTATGCGGTTTAACATATTCATGAAATTCATCAATTTTAATGAGATTCTTCAATTTTATGGCGCCGATCTCAATGATCTCATCATCCGTATCAAAACCGGTCGTCTCAAGATCAAGCACCACTACTTCTTTATTGAAATATTTTGTATAAGAAAAGAAGAGGCCGAATATAAGTTTATACGCAACGCCGGCTCCAGCCAGGTCCTTGAATGGATACTTTTCATCTGATTTAGGGTTAATAACAGCTACAGCATTCGGTAACTGCTCCTCCGGAGTATGATGATCCGTAATGATCACATCAATATTCAATTGAGCAGCCCGGTCTACTGCTTTAAAAGCGGTGATCCCGTTATCAACGGTTATGATCAGATCACATCCGATCTCGTTGAATCTATTTACGATCTCCTCGGTAATGCCATATCCGTCATCACCTTTTGGAACAAATACCTCCACTGAAGCTTCACACTGCTTTAAGG
>JAHITG010000299.1 GCA_018817865.1 Spirochaetota bacterium | reverse complement strand
TTTTGTGTTTTTGGATCTATTAATTCCGGAAATTCCTGCAACACATCTGTCATTTCATTACCGCGCTCACCGCAGCCAATATATACAATAACATCAGCATCACACCATTTTGCCAACTGATGCTGGACCATGGTCTTTCCGGTCCCGAATCCTCCCGGTACAACACAACTGCCCCCTTTTGCAACGGGAAATAATGTATCGATCACCCTTTGGCCCGTAATAAGGGGATCAACAATAGGTAATCTTTTACTGACCTTTCTGGGATTTCGGATCGGCCAGTTCTGAACCATGGTCACTTCTTTTAACCCGGAATCAGTCTGTACTTTGCATACGATATCATTTACTGTATATTGTCCCTTTTTAATATCTTCTATTGTCCCTTCTATTCCTGAGGCTAAGATCACTCTATGTTCAATAAGTGATGTTTCCTGTACGGTCCCGATAATATTTCCTTCTTTGACCATATCCCCTTTTTTGACTGTGGGTGAAAAAGTCCATTTCTTATCCCTTGAAAGAGCCGGAGGCTGAATACCTCTCTCAATATAAAAATTATATACTTTCTCGATCTCTTTCAATGGCCTCTGAATACCGTCATAAATAGTTCCTAAAAGACCGGGACCTAATTCTACCGAGAGAGGCATACCCATCCCGTAGATCTGATCTCCCGGTTTTATTAAAGTAGTATCCTCATATACCTGGATCGTTACATATTTATCATAGATCCTTACGATCTCACCTATAAGGTGTTCTTCGCCTACTTCAGCTATATCAAGCATTTTTACCGAAGAGGTACTCTCTCCGGTAATAACAGGACCATTCACCCTTGCCACACGGCCGATAATATTTTTTCCTCTCTTCATGATCTTTTATTCTTTAAATAGTTCAGAGTAAATATCATAACTTATGCTGTTCTTCAGACGGTCTAATCTGGCATTTAAGGAATTATTATAGATCAGATTTTTATCCTTTACTTTGACTATTAATCCGCCGCCTACATCCGGTTCAAATTTAATATTTACACGATCCAGCTTGATCTTCTTCTTGTCACATTCCTTAATAAGATCATTAATCACTTTATCATCTATTATTTTCTTATCATTCTGATCGAACAATAATTCTATCTCTTTTTCCTGTAGAATCTCAACAGCTTCATTTAAAAAACTGTGGATCATTGCAATATAGGTCTTCTCTTTGCGGATATTCTGAAGATCTGTTTTAATCTTCTCAAACACCTGTATAACCAGCTCCTGCCTCTTATTAAGCCTGAGCCGGTTGATCTCTAATCGCAAATTGGAGAAGACCCTTCTCTCAATTTCATTTCCTTTTTTTTCAGCTTCGCCTATTATCCTTCTTTTTCTGATCACAGACTCTCGTTCTGCCTGTTTGATCTTCCCTTTCCGGTATTCTTCTGCAAGTGCAAAACTTTTACTGTTTTCATCTCTTGTTTCTTCATTGATCACGGAAATTAATTTATTGATATCCCCATATTTTTCCATGTTATATTCTTACTCCGACCGAATCTCTTATGATCTCATCAACGGCTTTTCTCCCGGGAAGGGGGCCGTTTCTATCCGGGATCTCAATAATCAAAGGAAAGCTTTTGGTATAGATAAATTCTTCAATAAAATCTTTGGATTTTTGAGCGAATTTTTCATTTATTAAAATGATACCTATCGTCTTGTCCTGGATTACTTCATTAAAGGCGGCTTTTACATCCTCTGCCGTTTTTACGATCTTTCCCTCTACCCCTACCAAAGAAAGCCCCAATAAGGTCTCTTCATCCCCGATGGCAAAGTATTTCATATGCTTAACCCAGACGTCCCAGTATCATCATTGCAATAATGACACCATAAATGGCGATCCCTTCAGCAAGAGCAACAAGGATCAAAGCCCTTCCGAAAAGATCCGGTTTTTCACCGATCGCTCCCAGTGCAGCGCTTCCTACATAGGCAACGGCAATTCCTGCACCAATACTGCCGATAGCCACAACACCGGCTGCAGATGCGAATGCCCATGTAACGACTGGAACAGGTATTTTGCTGATAGCGCTCTGTTGGTTTACTACCGCTGTTGAAGCTAATACCTTGATAACTGAAATAAATAATAATGAAAACGATATGATCACAACACATAAAACCGATATCTTCATTATTTTTAAGAACCTGCTCTTTTTATCCATTGTATTCCTCCTGATCTTGGTTCATGGCCGTTCGTTTATAGTTTATAATTATAACTATATTAATGGTAACACTGTGACAACCTGTAAACTAGTTGCCGCAAAATGAAAAATAATGTAATAAACTGTAAAAGGCTTGTTGCCCTTAATACCCGTCTGACATGGCTCTATTCATATCTTTTTTATACAGGTCATTATAAAAGAAGCCCCGATTTTTCAGCTCATCTTTTTTTGACTGTGGGAACGGCATATACCTCCAGAAGATCATACGAACATCCCTGTGCAGCTTCTGTGTTGCATTCCATTCCTGTGTGATCCACAGAATATAATCTTTTATAAATTCATCTTTTATGTTGCCGCGCAACTTGTTCTCTGTAAAATAGTCAAAATATTTTCCTGTGACACCTTCCTCCATCCATCTGTAAGCGGCTTTCTCTTTAGCCACCTGCCACCTGAGATCTCCAAGCGCACACAATAGTGAATACATGGGATCTCTCGGATATAACGGAACTGCAATCCGGCCCCGGCTGGTTGCACGCTGGCGCATGTCAAAAGGCTCCCAGCAAATACCCTGTTCCCCGTACGCAGTTACCAGAATAATATAAGGCACGATGCGATTCTGCTGGCCTTTAAATTCACGGATAAATATACCGGCATCACGCTCTTCGATCTTCTGGATCACTCCTATAACCTGTTCCTTTGTATTAACATATTCTAATGAAGCAGGCGCATAATCAGATATTAAGATCGGAAAATGATTTCCCCTGGGCCCGACACACATCTTGGCCATCTGCCGTAAAGAGTTGAACTCATTTGTAATTATGCGTTCATCCATCCCGCCGACAGGCCCATCCACGGTCTTGCCCTGCAGTTCTCTTATTTCCATGTCAATTGATCTCAGTTCCCTTAAAGATGAGACCATTCCATTATCAGCATTTTTCAGCTTCCTCATATCATCCATAATACTACTCATAATATTCTTCTGCTCCTGGGTATACACATCTGAAGCATTCTCATATTCCGGAAGGGTACTGTGATTAAGCAGGATATTCACCTCACTCTGAAGGCCTTTTTCAATTAATGCCCGTTCAGCAGCCCTGTTCTTGAATATTCTCAATTCTGCTGATTTGGAATCCATTTTTCGGTCCAGCTTCTCCTGAACTGCTGAAGTATCCGATTTCTTGGCAGCTACTTCATCTACCATGCTCGGTTTTATATTTCCGGCTGAAACATTCTTCAGCCATTCATCCATATAATAAAACGGATAATCCGGCGAGGAATAATTCATAGGAATACTTTTTATCAGCTGGACCTGATTCGGTGTGAGAAGAGTAATATCGACAATACCAAATCTTACGCAGTACGTTTTCTCTGTTGATGATTTTGAAGTCATATTGATGACCATTTGATTAACAAAATTCCAATACGTAGGGATCAGTTTCTGCCGGAATATGGTCCGGTCTTCTTTAATAGGAGTATTGATGGCTTTGTCCAGCTGCTCAATCATTCTTTGCGTATACTCGTTTGATTCACCCTCGATGACCTTCTTTAAAAAAGCTTTATCAGAAGATAATTTTACGGGTACCTGAGAAGTTAACGGAGGCCCGGATGAGGCGGGTACTCCCGGTTCGACCTCTTTTGTGGTTTTAATATCATCATCTACACCACTTAAAAGATCAGCTAATTCAGGATCAAGATTTCCATTACTCATATTACAAAATCCTCCAAATCATCTTATCCACTAAAGTAATGTAACCATTTTATTTTTTACGTCAAGAATTTTTGAATATATATCAACAAGAATCATCTGATAGAATAAATCAAACAGTCGACTTCCAATTATAATATATATTAACTTGAAAGTCAATTGAAGTTTATCGGTCGTCAGTATATATAAAAAAAGATAACCACAGAGACACAAAGTACTCCCTTAGAGATTGCCCATACAATTCTCCGAATTGTATGGGCAATCTCAAGGACTTAAGTCCCGGGAATTTCTACGAAATTCCTCGGGGCAAAGGGCACAAAGTAAAAATAATAATTTGAATAATTTGAAGTAATCAAATTAATAAATTAAATAATTATTAAAGCACTATAAGCATAAGAAGGATTTTTCTATAGAATTTTCTTAAAATATTCTCTAGATTTT
>JAHITG010000298.1 GCA_018817865.1 Spirochaetota bacterium | reverse complement strand
ATATAAAATATGGTATGATAATAACAGTGACGGTATCGGATATGGTATGATCACATTTGACCAGTCAGGCTACTATACTTCAAGCATAATGGATGCCGGAGATACTGTAAGCCTTGATAAATTATATTATGAAGCACTCCTTCCTTCTAATACATACATAAAGTTCCAGATACGAGGCGGAAAGACACTGGAAGAGTTAAACTCTGCTCAATTTACAGGTCCTGAAAAGAGTTTTAGTACTTATTATTCAATTAATGGTGAAACAGTGGATGGAATTACCAATATACAATATATTCAGTATAAGGTCTGGTTTTCCACGGGTGATGATACATATTCACCGGAACTGCAATTGATCAGGTTTACTTATTCGGATGCCGGTTGGGGTAATAATGATGACAGCACGTTATATACTTTTCCGAGTCCTTATAAACCTGACGTGAGTGACCTTTCCATAAGGTACTCTCTTGAAAAGGATGCTGAAGTGAATATAAAAGTATATTCAAGAAACGGGAAAGAGGTCTGGAGTAAAGACAGTACCGGGACTTCCGGATGGAATGTAACATCCTGGAACGGTAAAAGCTCGGGAGGCAAGACCCAGGGAAGCGGTGTTTATTTATGTGTGATCACTAAAAGATATCCCGAGGGTGATAAAAGTATAAAAAGCATGATCCTGTTAGTAAGATGATAGAATTTTAAAGGTAGGCGCAGGCTTCAGCCTGCGAAAAAATATAATCAAATTATCCGGAGGAAAGTTTGAAACGTTTGAAAGGAGCTATTATATTACTGATCATATTTATCTTTACTATTACTTCTCTGTCTGCAGTTTCATTAAAACAAACTGATCCGCTTTTAAATGACGGATTAAGTATAAAATCATTAAGCTTTGGCAATTCATATATCGGGATCAAGGATGATGTTTCAGCTTCCGTATACAATCCCGCCATACTGGGATCGTTACAGAACAGGCAGTTTTCCGGTGCTTATTCTGAAGATTCCCAGTTCAAGATCAATAACCTCTTTTTAGGGTATGCAGATCTTCTGGATCACAATATTTTTTACGGGATCATTCTGCTCAGAGGAGGCACAGGAAGTATCGATACCTATGATATTGGCGGCGTTGCGTCAGGAACCTCAATTGAAAATAATGAGACAACAGGAGTATTCAGTATCGGTTTCAGCGTTATCAACAGGTTATCAGGCGGAGTGAGCTTCAAAGTTCTTAATCAGAACCTGGCCGGATATTCCGATACAGGAGCAGGACTGGATATGGGATTGTACTGGAACAAAGTAGAACGCATAAAGCATTCATTGATAGAATCACTTCTTTATAACCTTGAAGCAGGCATTGTGGTAAAAAACATCCTGGGCCCTCAGCTTAAGTTTCGGATAGAAAAAGAGAAGGAACCTCTGCAGGCCAGGGGAGGACTGGGATATACTTTTGATTTCATTGATCGGGTAATACCGAAAAGTCATATTTTTTTAGCTGCAGAAGCTGTCTATATGGAGGATACGCAAGATGTGGATGTTGCACTGGGCCTTGAATTTAAGATGTTTGAACACATACGCTTAAGGGGAGGGTATGGGCTGGATATGGTAAGAGGCGGATTGGGTATCGACCTCGGAAAGTTTGATTTTAATTACGGATTCATAGGTAACAGTGAACTCGGAAATTCTCATTGTGTCGGGATCTCTATGCGATTGAAAGATTTAAGAATGGAAAAAGCCGGAAGGTTGTATCAGAAGGGATTACAAGCCAATAATAGAGGGGAATACCGGAAAGCCATAGAGTATATTGAAATGTCCGTTCAGTTGGAGCCGCAGAATGAAAAAGCTGTTGCAAAGATAAAGGAAATAAAGGAAGTAATGGATAAAAAGAATAAAGTGGAAGATGAAGAGACTAACAAGAGTATAAAGGTAATGATAAAGCTATTACCCAAAGCCGAGCAGGAAGTTGTGGATATGCTTTATTATGAGGGATTGGAGAGATATTATAAAGGTGATAAGGAAAAGGCTTTAAGCTTCTGGAAGAAGATCAATGTAAAGAACGATAAATTGGAAAAATTGATCAATAAATTGATCGATAAGGTAGAAAAGGAATAATAAACAGCTTTTTATGGAGGAAGATTTGAAAAGGATAATTATATCTTCAATTATCTGTTTTTTAATTGCGACTTCTCTATCTGCTGTTTCCTTAAAACAGTCAGATGGGTTTTTAAATGAGGGACTGAGCATAAAAGCCCTGAGTTCCGGCGGTTCATATGTCGGGATCAGGGATAACCTTGCTTCTGCCGTTTATAATCCGGCTGTATTGGGATCAATGAACTACAGGGCATTATCCGGAGCGTATTCAGAAAATTCGGAATTCAGGATGAATAAGTTCCTGCTGGGGTACAATGACCTTCTGGACTATAATATTCATTACGGCGTTATTCTATTAAGAGAGGGGATGGGAAGCATCGATGCTTATGACAGCTCGGGTCTTAAAACAGGACAGGTTCTGGAAAACACGAAGACAATAGGCATTTTCGGTTTAGGCAGAAATATTATATACAGATTAACAGGCGGTGTGAGTTTAAAAGTATTACAGCAGGACCTTGCCGGATTCTCCGATACAGGTGCAGGCCTGGACCTTGGATTATATTGGAACAGAAGTACAGGAGTAAAGCATTCAGTAATAGATTATATTCTGAATAATCTGGAAGCAGGATTTGCCTTTAAAAATATTCTGGGCCCTAACATGAAATTCAAGATTACAGAGGAAAAAGAGCCGTACCAGATCAGAGGGGGAATAGGATATACTTTTGATCTTATAAACCGGTTCATTTCCGGAAGCCATCTGCTTTTATTATCTGAGGCAATGTACACGGAAGGTCAGGATAATATGGATCTCTCTTTTGGCATGGAGATAAAGCTGTTTGAACAGATCAGGATAAGAGGCGGGTATGGGTTGAGCATGATGCGGGCAGGATTGGGAGTTGATCTGGATGAATTCGGATTTGATTATGGATATATGAATAGCGGGGAACTGGCCAATACCCACAGCATCGGGATCACGATGAAATTAAAAAGGTTAAATGCAAAAAGGGAGGAAAAAGAGGTATTTCAGAAAACATCACGGGGCCTTGAAGCAAGGCTGAACACGGAATATGTGTTTCGATACAACTCAGATGTCATGAAATCGGCAGGGTACAGGATCCTGAACAGTCTGATAAATGAAGTTAAAAATAATGATGATTATAAGGTAAAAATTGAAGGATATTTCAGCAATATCGGCAGTGCCGAGTTCAACCTGGACCTTTTTGTAAAACAGGCATTTAAAGTATATGAGTATTTTATTAAGAACGGGATCGAAAGGGGAAGGGTCATATTTGAGGGCTTGGGAAAAAGCAATTTCCTGGCTTCTAATGATGTTGCAGTCAGCGGGCCTAAAAAGAGGCGAATAGATATTATTTTATTTACAGATTGACTTCCATAATTTTAATTAATAATATATTCCATACTTATAAGCAGACAAATGAATAACTAGAGCTAATTGAATTATATTATATCTATTATAATAATATATTCAGACTATCGATTTGATTAATTATTATAAAAAACAGATGAATCAACAAATGTAAATGCAGATGTAGAAACAGACCTTTAGGTCTGTTATCCAAGTCTTGCATTGAGTACCCTGAATAACATTTTTAAGGTTGTGAGACAGCCTCAATCAAGAATACCTTTCTGTTTTATCGGTAAAAGGATGTATACAGCATGAAGATCGGAATAATACTGGGTACACGGCCGGAAATAATTAAAATGGCCGGTATCATCACACTTTGTGAAAATGAAGGACTGGATTATTTTGTATTACATACAGGACAGCATTATTCTTATAATATGGACAGGGCCATCTATCAGGACCTGAAATTACCTGACCCCAGGTACAATTTAAAAATCGGGTCAAGTACGCATGCCCAGAATACAGCCGCTATATTGGAAAAAGCAGAATCAGTGCTTCAGAAGGAGATGCCGGATATTGTTCTGGTGGAAGGGGACACGAATACGGTACTGGCCGGTGCATTGGCTGCATCTAAATTAAAGATCAAAGTGGGGCATGTAGAAGCGGGATTACGCAGTGATGATCCGAATATGCCGGAAGAGATGAACCGTATATTAACTGATCATATATCCCATCTCCTCTTCTGTCCCACAGCACTGGCCCGGGAGAGGCTCATAAAAGAGAAGGTCGATCCCGGACGGATCTATCTGACAGGAAATACCATAGTAGATGCGGTAAACCGGAATATCGGCTTTGCATTAAAGAAGAGCAGGATCTTACAGAGATTGAAACTGGGAAAAAAGAAATATTTTCTTATAACCGCGCATCGCCAGGAGAATGTAGATAATAAAAAGACCTTAAGCAGTATACTTGCCTCTCTTGAGACTCTCTATAACAGATATAATTGGCCGGTCATTTATCCTGTTCACCCCCGAACAGATAAAATGATCCGGAAGTTTAAGATCCGTATTCCTTCTGCAATAAAGGTTATTGATCCGGTCAATTATTTTGATTTTTTAAATCTGGAAGCTTCTGCCGGGGCCATCCTTACCGATTCAGGAGGGATACAGGAAGAAGCCTGCATTTTAAAGGTTCCGTGTATAACCTTGAGGGAGAATACAGAAAGGCCTGAGACATTAAAGGAGGGATCGAATATTCTTGCCGGTACAGACCCTGAAAGGATCCTGAGATCCGTTGAGGTGATGCTGGGCAGAAAAGCAAATTGGGATAATCCTTTCGGTGATGGTAAAACTGGTGAGAACATATTGAAGATTATTCAAGATCAATTTATTTCTTCATGATCCCTGATACAGCATTCAGATATTGAGGAATGATCTTCTCTACAGAGAAGTTTTTTTCTATGCGAGTTCGTGCCAGAGTGGACCATTTTGGCCAATTCTTCCATATTGTATTAAAATTATTTTTAAAAGAAGCCTCAGTAGTTTTTTTACCTGTATTACCGACCAGTTCGGAAGTAGCTCCGGAATCAAGGTATAAAACAGGTAATCCGGATGCCATGGCCTCCAGTACCACGTTGGGGCATGACTCGTTTTGTGAAAAGAAGAGAAAAAGGTGACAGGAGCCTAATGTCTTGGCTACCTGATGATGGTCCAGGACTCCGGTATATCTGACGTTCTTCAGATCAACTCTCTGATCAGGATCAAATTGTCCGATCAGAATAAAATCTAACTCGGGATTTTTTTGTGCTATCTGGAGGATATTAGAGGCGCCCTTTTTAACATTGGTACTGAAGGTTACATGGGCGATCTTTGGTCTTGTTGTGGTGGAAAATCTCTTTTGTGCAGCCTTAAAAAGGTTGGTGTCCACTGGATTATAAATAATTGGCCCGTCGTGGCTGATCACATGAAATTTTTTCCGTGTTGCATAGCGGCTGTATTTACTCTGAAAAATGGTCAGGTCAGTAATTTTGTTCACTTTTTTCTGGATAACATCCCACTCTTTTCCTCTTCCGTAATCCTCTGCTGCCCCGTCGATTCTGTGTATAATCTTCAAACCCGGTTTTAAGAGCTTTAGCATTTTTACAATATAATAGGGGGTCTTAAAAGAGTTGATAAAGAGAATATCATAACGGGAGAGGAGTCTTTCTGTATAGGACAGGTGGTTCCTTTTTAAATAGGTTTTAAAATATTTTAGAAATTTATATACACCACCTTCCGGACGATCATGATATGGAATACATATTTTATATGGGAAATTGATTTTTTTCATATATATTATTGTATATTTTACATTCTAAATACGGATTTTTTAACTTATTATTATGTATCATAATGTCAAACTATTTTTAATTAATCGCTTGACAATCTGCTTAAAATGAAGTACATTGTTCATTGTTTGAACAATTATTCAGGTTATTTTTGATGAAAATTATTTATAAATTTATTACCAGACTGTTGCTTATACTCCATAATAAGGTCTATCAATATATAGGGATTTTTGCATGTAAACTGGAAAATGGAAAACATCCCAAGCACAGGTTGACAGATTATCACGGTTTTTTTGTTAATAATATTAATAAAAAGGATACTGTCCTTGATATCGGGTGCGGGAACGGATTGCTGGCCTATGATATGGCAGGAAAAGCAAGGATGGTTATTGGTATTGATAACAACCGGAAAAGTATTCGGCAAGCAAAAGAGCAGAATCAGAAAAAAAATATCCATTATTTAGTTGGTGATGCAACCAGTTATAATTTTAAAGAGAAATATGAGATAGTTGTCCTAAGTAATGTTTTAGAGCATCTGGATAGAAGAGTGGATTTCTTAAAAAAGATAAAGGGATTGGCTAATAAATTTTTAATACGGGTACCCATGATCGACCGTGACTGGGTGACGTTATACAAGAAAGAGCTTGGAATCTCGTATATGCTGGATGTTACCCACCGTATTGAGTATACATTTGAATCATTTTCCAGTGAAATTAAAAAAGCAGGTTATAAAATTGTGAAGTTCCAGATTAATTTCGGGGAGATTTGGTCTGTACTAAAACAAAAAGAATAAAATGAAAAAACAAAATAGAATTCTTTCAAATGTAAAAATCGGATGGATTATACCTGAAAAAGCTTCATATCGTAAAGCAATGGCTTCTACCAGGATCAGGGTCTATGATATCATAAAGGGGTTGAAAAAGTATCATATATGGTCAGGTTTATATAAATCCTATCTTAGTTATAATATAGTCATATTTCAAAAAGCATTTTCGAGTAAATATCTGCAGATAGCGTTGGAATTAAAGGAAAAAAATACCAAGATTATTTTCGATATCAATGTGAATTATATTGATTTTGACAAGACTTTTGTAACAGGGAAGCAAAAAAAAGATATAAAAGAAATGTTGAAAATATCAGATTTTGTTATTACACCAACAAAATATCTAGCAGATGTTTATAGAAAATTTCATCATCAGGTTTATGTTATTGAAGAAATGATAGATGATAGATTTTTTTCTGTTAAAAAGAAACATAAAAATAATAAATCTGTAAATTTGTTATATTGCGGGTATGCAATCAAAGCTCAAGATTTGAATTTAATAAAGGATGTTTTAAAAAAGATTTATAGTCAATATAAGACGGGGTTAATTTTAATCTGTGACAAAGATCCTTGTTTGGATATTATACCATATACATTCGTAAAATATAATATAAACAAACTGCATAAATTATTTCTTTTGGGTGATATAAAAATTTCCCCACGAGATTTAACAAGAAAATATAATTTAGGACATGCCTTTACAAAGATCGGATACCCAATGGCAGTAGGGTTACCAGTAGTAGCCAGCCCTGTTTTTTCATATAAAGAATCCCCTGCAATATTATGTAATACAATAAAAGAGTGGAAAAACAGTCTGGAACAACTTATATTAAACGAAAGGATACGAAATGATTTGGCTTATAAAGGTATTAATTATGTTAGAAATAATTATACTGAAAGAGTGATAACAAGAAAATATATACAATTATTTAAAAAAGTATTAGATAAATAAATCAATAAAGATTTAGCTTTGAATATCCAATTTTTTAAAAATTTTTATATTATAATAATTCTCTTTATTATAATCCTTAAAATTATCATTATGATTATATAGATCCAGCACTGTGTCTTGAATGGTATATTCAGGTTGAAAACCTAAATATTTTTTTGCTTTTTCAATTGATACTTTATAGTTACGGAAATCTTTAATATTTTTTATTTCTATTGCAATCTTTTTATCTGTTAAACTTTCAATTTCAAATTTAACCATATCACCAATTTGTCCAACGGTAAAATTTCCTGATGTAATATTAAATACACCGTTAATAGAATGGTTTGCCTGAACTGCTCTTAAAAAAGCAGACACTGTATCCCTGATATCCAATATTGGCCTCCAAATAGACGGGTTATTGATAATTATTTTTAAATCCTTCATGGCTGTTTTAAACATTGCATTAACAACCAGGTCCAGTCGCATTCGAGGGCTGTATCCGCATACTGTTCCCTGCCGTAATGAAATGGCAGAAAATTTTTCATCCTGTAATTGGAGCACCCCTTTTTCACCCTGCAGTTTTGATATTCCATATGGATAAGCACAAGTTGCGGGGGACTCTTCGTTATAAAGTTTGTCTATAGTATATCCATATACAGAGCAGGAAGAAGCATATATAAATCGTTTAACACCAGCCTCTTTTGCTTTAAAAGCTAAATATGATGGAAGAGCTGCATTATAAATAAAATTTTTTGCAGGATTATATTCTGCCATAGGGTCATTTGAAAGTCCTGCTAAAAATATAACTTGGTCATATCCTTCAAAATCTTCTCTTTGACAGTCAAAAAGATCTTTTTTAATTACTTTAATACCTTCAGGTAAGAAATTACCATACCATAATAGATCAATAACATCAATCTTATATCCGTGCTCCATTAAAATAGGTACCATTTTTGAACCTATATAACCTGCTCCTCCACACACTAAAATTTTCATTTTCAAACCTCCGGCTTGTTTCATGATATAATGAAATATACGATTGTCATGATCGTATGTTAAAAAAAGTTTTATATTTTTCACAGTTTAAAGAAGTGTCAACAGGTACAGTAAAATTTACATCATCTCTGGATAATTTTTCAATATGCATATTTTTATTTAATTGTCTAGCATAATCCAGAACAGTTTTTCTTTTTCCTCCAATATGAATGATGCCTGTTATATTTTTATTAATTAAATTATAGATCTTTTTTGCAATAACACTTACACATTCTCTGCTGGTCCATTGATCCTCAAATGCTTTATCATAGGGAAATACATCCGGGCTAAAACTGGTTCTTATTATCAGAGAGTTATCATACAGCCTGACAGCACATTCTCCACCTAGCTTGGACCAGGCATATTTATTTACAGGATTTACAGGATCATCCTCTTTATAATTTCCTGTATCTCCTTTAAATACATAATCCGTAGATATATAAAATAATTTGATATTTGATTTCATACATAGTTTAACAATATTTGCTGTTCCAAGGATATTCACTTCTAATGCTTTCATTGGATCTTTATTTATCAATGGGGGAGAAGTAAATGCAGCAGCATGAATTATTAATGTGTATTTTTTTAATTTTAAATACTTATCCATCTTGTAAAAATCTGTAACATTAAACTCTGAAGATGTAGGATAATCGCATTCAGGTAATAGGCTTTTTATCGTAGTTCCGAGAAGACCACTTCCACCCGTAAATAAGATATCACTTTGGTTTATCATGTTTTCCTCTTGTATTTTCTATAATTTTGCATATATGAAATTATCAGATCTAGGGTCATTAGCCCAATCTTTAACAGATAGACCATTTTTATCCTTTTCTGTGATTAAATAATTGTTCTTTATCAGATTATTAAATTGTTTCTTTAATTCCAGTTTACATAAGGACCAGTCTATATCATTCGCTAATGGTGAAATTCCTGCTTCACAGTTTTGACTGTACTCCCCGGAGCATAAATATTCAATCATACTATCTTCAATAAAATAATTACCATGAGCAAACCCCGGTGGGATCCATATCCACTTATTAAAATCTTCATCAAAACTAGTTGGCATATCATAGGCGATCATTTTTCCAAATGTGGGTGAATTTTTTCTAATATCTAATATCATATCTATCATTTTTCCCATTAAGGTGCGAACCAATTTTCCCATATAAGGATTCCATTGAAAATGCATACCCCGTACTGTACTTTTTTTTGAAAAACTTTCATTAAATTGGACAAATTGAAAATTTTTTATAAATTCCATTTCTGGATGGCTATAAAAATCACTATTACGATAATGCTCGGTAAAATATCCACGATTATCATTAAAACGCGCAAAAGTGATTATTTTGATTTCTGGTATCTTTAAAGATTCAACATTTAGAATTCTCATATTTCATTTCTCCAAGAGAATAAACAAGAATAACTGTTTATTCAATCCAATAACAATTAAGATTTATTCACAATATATAATAGTTTTTTATTATTTCCACATTTT
>JAHITG010000297.1 GCA_018817865.1 Spirochaetota bacterium | reverse complement strand
AATTAATAATATTCTAATTTAAGGGAAATGTCAAGTGTTATTTATATATAACAGACGCCTAAAGAGTAAATTACAATTGACTCAAGAAAATATTGCAGTACTATTACAGAGGAGTATGATCAATATGATCGAAGAAGTTAAAAAAAATTCAGCAGTTTTATTCACTCTTTTATTGGGAGTGATCCTCCACATCGTATATATGAATACCCCTCTTATAAATTATGAGTGGTCGTTTCTGGAAGTAGTACGGTCTCTGACGGATCCATCTTATTCGGCCGGGTTTGTAAAGTATTGGCAGGTTCAGGCAAATCCGATCGGATATTCTATCATTACGGCTTTTTTTGTAAAGATCTTTAATATGGATGTTTCTTACTGGGTGATGAGGCTTCCCTCTCTGACAGGATTGATCCTGATCATTTTAAGCGGTTTTATCATTTATAAAGAGCTGCAATTTGATAAGAAGACAGGTGGTTTTTTTTACTGGACGGCTCTTATCATTTTTTCTCCCATGATCTGGATCTTTTCCGGAAGAGCTACAGCAGATGTGTTCCCTGTGGGATTGCTTTGTTTATCTTTTGCCATGTGTTTAGAGGGAAAGCGATCGGTCTTCTATTATTTAATATCCTCTTTGTGTTTAGGCCTTGCTATTATTGTAAAATACAACTCGGGATTATTTGTATTTGGGTTACTATACCTTGTTTTTGTGAATAATAAAGAGAAAATAAACAAAGCATTGATCTTTAAGATCTTTCTGCTGGCCTCTTTAAGCTCAATAATTGTAGCGGGCTATCTTTATTATTCTTATTCAGTACATAATGTTCTTATTATGCCGGCGGTTTATGCTCAGAGGGTCTTTAAGACAACCAGAGGACTTTTTTATACGAATTTTGTTAATTATATCTCTTTCATAGGATTATTACTGGGCCCGATAGGATTAGGTGTTGTTATCAATATTCTCTTAAAGATAAATAAAAAAGGGAAGATCATCTATTTATCTGCTATCGGGATATTTGTTCTTTTATCCCTGATTTCTTTCAGCCGATCAGCAGGAGAAATGAACTACGGTTCTTTTGACTTTTTACTTCCCCGGACAGTCCTTTTAATGATCAATCTGATGGGTGCCGTAATCTTTATTTCATTATTTTTTCACCTTATATACCATGCTGTTAAGGAGAGGTCTAAAATATCGATCTTTTTTCTCTTCTCGGTTGTTCCTTATTTGATCATGATCTCTTTTTCGCGTCCGGCTCAGCGCTATCTGCTCTATTTACTGCCCTTCCTGATCTTTTATACTATTTTTTTTATAAAGACAGATAAAAAGATCCTGAAATGGCTTGTAGTACTGACCCTGATCCCCTTTATCATAGCTTCCGGAGTATCAACCCATTATCAGATATCCAAGGCCCGGGCTGCAGAAAATATGGTAGAATGGATACAAAAGAAGGATCTGATGAATGATGTATATCCGGATTATCTCTATATTCATGGCGGGCATCATTTCCCCCTTCCGGATAAGAAACCAAAGAAATATACGGTTATTGAGAGTACGAAAGATCCGGAAAAAAAGATCATTCATAAAGAAGAAGTACGGATATTCGGCAAACTGCTTATGTCGTTTTATTTAATAGGAACGTAAGGTTGATCATTATCTCAGTGTTTAATTAATTTAATTATACTGACAAAAGCAAGCAGATTGATCAGACACAGCAGAATAATAGAATAGAAGATGCCGAACAAGGGCAGGATAAATAGAGAGATAATAAAAGCGCCTGCTCCCGCGCAGATGAGGTCTACCCCGTTGATCTTGCCAACTCCGAAAGTACTGTCCTCAAAGAGCCGGACTGCGGCAGGAAATTGGATACCGCTTAGAATACTGAATCCAAAAATAAATAGAAAGAAGAGCATATCCTGGATCCATGTACTGGGGATCATTTTAATCAGGAAATAATTCAATAATAAGAGCATTGGAATAAAAATAAAAAGGAACTGGATCATCAGGAATAATTTTTCGGTGTTTATCTTCAGTTTTTTAAAGAGATAACTTCCCCAGGCAAGTCCGATCATGAAACTTAAGAAGATAAAACTCATATTCAGGTAGAGATCACCTCTGATGATCTGGTACATCAGAATGGACAGGATCTCCAGAGAGATCTCTGTAAATCCGATGGCTCCCATGGACAGAAGGATCATGTTTTTTGACGAGTGCAGTATTTTTATATGGAGGGAACCGATAAGGACAAGGAAGAATAAGAGGACTATATAAAATTTAACATGATAAAAAAAGAAAAAAATGTTTTTAATTGTCTGAGAGGTCCTGGTGGTCCAAAGCATCAGGTTGTAAAAAAAACAGATAGGAGAGAGGTCCTGATTGACTTTAGCATTTCTGTTTATGGAATTTATAAAAGTGTGGATCCTGAAAGGATCCATATTGAATTTCAAGAAATAATATCGGAAGAATTCTGATCGAATATTGATCTTTTTTACTTTTTCCAATATCTTCTGCACATCATAGGTTAATATATTCTTTCTATTTGAAGCCAGTAGATAACAGTTATCTCCCGGAATGACCATGGTATCTTCGAAGACTGTTTTCAATGTGTTGACCAGAGACCCTAAATAAAGGCTCTGATATCTATTTATAAAATTTTCTGAGGATGTAACTTTAAAAAAAATGATACCTCCGGGTGCGAGGATCTTTTTTAAGTCTTGAAAAAATTCTATTGTAAAATAACGGTTGCCCTGCATATTATAAGGATCACCGTTATTTAAAAAAATAATATCAAATTTTTTTCTCATTCTTCTGATGCTTTTTCTTGGATCCTCTATCATAACTTGAAGTCTTTTATCCTGTAATGTTTGATCTTTTGTATAATGTCTGTAATGTTCCAGCAGGAACCGGTTAAATTCCAGGTAAGTGATATGTTTGACCTGTGTGTAGATGACCACATTTTTAAGGATACCTGCTATTCCATTATTGATGAGAAGAATACTTTCCATTGATCCGGCTTGGGATAAGGCAAGAGATACATCAATTTGAGGACTCAATTGATCTGATGTGGAAAAAAGGAGTACTCCGTTCTGGTAAAAGGAGAGATACTTCCCTTCCTGCTTGATGGTACTCAGTTTGCCGTAAGGGGTCTCCTCTATGGCAATAACTTCAAGGTCCTGAAATCGTTGAGTATCGGTCAGCAGGTCTATTTTTTTATGGAATATAGAGAACAATACAAGGAGCGCTAAAGTGATATAAAAGAGGACTGTTTTTGTTTTTTTCTGCAGCAGAAGCAATATTATAAAGAACAGGATAAGGACAGTAATGATAAGGAAGATAGAGTTTAATCGTATGCCTATAAAGAGGGCAAAGAAGGCTCCCGAGGCGGCTCCTGCAGATTCAACAGTGTATATTTTGCTTTCTTTATGTTCATCCTTTTTTATTGAAATATAAAAATAATTGAAATGGACCCCCCAGAGAAAAGAGAGCGGAACAATGAAGAATAACGCGTACAGTATGACATACAGAATATTTATCAGTTCCCCAAAAGAAAAATGAAAGAGAGAATAAAAATATCTCAATATAAGTACATTAAGAATAAAAAAGGTCAAGTTCAGAAAAAAGAGTTTATCTGAGCGATCTGATAATACATAATATAATTTTTTAGAAAAGAGATTCCCCAGGCCGGAACCGGAGAGCCATAAGGCCAGGATAAGGCCTGCTGTTAATTCGTTTCCCGAAAAAGTATTAAATATTTCTCTGATGATGAATATCTGGCATATAATAGAATAAAAACCAAGAAGGAAAATATTATAATAACGCCTGAGTAATAACATTTAATTTAAAAAGATACTGTTTTCACCTGTGATCTTTATAAGTTCGCTCAATAAATTCTTGTCAGCCTTAACTTTTAAAAAGGAAGGCATTTCCATTATGATCTTCTCTTTTTCGCTTTTAAATATATGAAGGAAAACCTTTGCTTCTCCGCTGTTTTTTAAGAGGATCTCTTTAACTAAATAGAGATTATTCTCATCTCCGGCAAGGGAATATGGTATTTTTATATGAACCCTGCTGATCTTGAGTTTTTCCGGTTCGGTGATGGGTGCAACCTCTTTTGCCTCAATTTTATACTGCATTTTATGCCAGTCATCCACATTTTTAAAGAAACCCCGAATGATCAAAAGAGGCATATCCTGTTCCAGGTAGATCCTGACCTTGTCGAACATATCCGGCTTTACAATGATCTCGATCCGTCCGGATAGATCTTCCAGTGTCAGGAAAACCATATTTTTATTATCCCTCAGGGTAATGATCTTTTTTTCCGAGATCAGCCCTACTATGGAGACAAAGGTGTTATCTTTATACTGCTCGAGATTTGAGAGGTCTATGGTCGTATATTTTTTAATCGCCTTTTTAAATTGTTTCAGCGGGTGGTCTGATAGAAAGACCCCCAGGACTTCTCTTTCATACTT
>JAHITG010000296.1 GCA_018817865.1 Spirochaetota bacterium | reverse complement strand
ATGAATCAATAGTTGCATTTTTAACAGCCAATCTAATATTTCTGACATATTTATCAGCAGTCCCAAATATCCAAGGATTAAAATCAAATCTGATAATACTCATAGTATCCATTGATTTAATTTTATTTAACATTTCTTTTCGAACCAGAACCTCAATCCCCATAAATCTTAAAGGGGTTATGCCTAAGTTTTTAATTAAGGCATCTTTTTGATTAACTTCAATAGGAGGAATTTCTACTCCATTATGTCCTATAAATGGAGGTTCTCCAACAACAAATGTTCCGAATATTTTAGTTTCCATAGGTAATTCCTAAAATTAAAAGGTTATGACAAAGATAGAGTCTTAGTGAATATATCCAAATTGAATATATCCCACTACCTTTGTCACACCTTTAATAAGATCACTAAGATGAACCTTATTAAAGGTGTGACAAATATCATTAGTTTTACTTCCCCAATGACTTTCGGAAGTTTAAAAATTTAAAAAGATTTAGCCTATCATTTTTACTTTTTTAAGGATTGTTGATATAGTATCAATATAATCAACAGTCAGACCCAAATGTTTACATCTACCGCAGATTTCTTGTAATTGTTTTCCATCAAATCCAAATACCCATCTTAATGTATTTCTAACACCAATAGATGTAATTACAAGATTTTTATTTTCATCAAAATTTATATCAACAATACCACCAATCATTTTAATAATTAAACCTTGCAGATCAGTAAGAAAGTTAATGTCATCAGAATTAAGTATTTGAATTTTAGTCATAATTACTCCTTAAATTATATAAATTAAAACTTCTCTTAACAAAATAATGGAATTATAAAATAAGATAAAGCAATCAAAGTCAATATTGTTGCACTAATATTTGCTATTACATAACTCATGATAAATCTCCAACTAAAATATTATATATGATAAGAATATCTGAGTGATAATCCTATACATATTAAACCATAATATATATAGCAATTCGTACCATATTGGAACCATAAAAATAGACAAAAAAAATCCCATAACCTAAGCTATGGGATTTTCCTAAAGAAGTGACGTCAACTCTTTATATTCTACAATCCAAACTCAGAAGCTTGAATGGGCATAACGCCGCACATTTTAACAACTGATGCTTTTTCATTAACATCAAAATCACCATCTGAATCAGCAATGGCACATACTTTACCAATGATGATTCTGGCTTCTTTCTGATCACTGATTTTACCAAGGTATCCAAGAGCAACACCCTGACCAGCAAATTTGTTCACTTTAAATTGATCATGAACTTCATTAAACACTTCCATCATCTCAGCGTACTTATAGCATTTGAGTTCAGGATCACGCATAATGAGATTGTTCATGGTTTCCATTTCTTCATCTTTAACAACACCATTGGCATCCATAACCATTGCAATTCCAGCCATGGTTGCTTTCATGACTTTTTTATTTGCCAGTTTTGAATATTCAGTCATCAAGCCTGCAGTTGCTTCTTTTAGTTTATCCATCCATCCTGCCATATCATTTCTCCTTATAGAAAATCTATCAGATTTGGTTGATCCTTGGTAGTTCTGTTGATATTTCTCAATACCGGACCAGTTGGTTTTCGGTTATCAATCATAGCAACAGTACACCATGACCCAGTAGAAGTTTCAGTTAATGGAACTGTAAGAACTTCGCCACCAATTGTAACAGTAACATTACCACCATACTGGGCAAAATTGGTATTTTTGCTGAATATATTTGCACAGATGATAATAACATTATGCTCAGATATTTTAGCAAAGTTTATATTTTCTTGATTGAAACCACCTGGGGCTAGAGTTCCTCCAATACCTGAATCTTTATCCAAATGAATAAATGGAAATCTATCAATTGTTCCACGACCAGGAGTTCTAAATCCAACTGATCCGAATCCAGATATTGGATGGGTATCATCTCCACCAAATAATTTTCCGAAAAGACCTTTTTTCTTAGGAACTTCAGTTCCTTTTTTCATATAGAATGCCCAAAGATCAAGGTCAACCTTTGTTTTCCAATTCAATGTAGCCAGAGCTGCATTACCGGAGATATTGGCTTCATCATTTTTTTCATGTAAAACGATCATATATTAAATCCTTGTAAAAAAATAATAGTTATTGATAATGTCGGGGTAGGATACTCTCTACCCCGACATTTCACATTAGGACAGGAGAGTCCTAGCCGAGTACCAGGGTCAAGATATCCTGGAGCTCACCGGCGATGTCAGTTGCCTCTTCCTTGATCATGGCAAGGGCGCCTTTCTCATAGGAATTGAGGTTTCCGTCACCATAAAACAGTTCTTTGATTTCTGCGCCTTCTGAGGCATCAATGGCACCGGGGGAAGTCTCATCTTCAAGATATCTGGACCGGACGCATTTGTTGAACAGGACGCCAAATGAAGGATCATTCTTTTCGGCATCTGATTCGTCAGCCAGATCAACCATCATTTTCATTTCATCAATATCAATAACGCCGTCATCAAAAAGGACCGCTTCCAGGGATGCAACTTCAGGTGCATCAATAATACCATCTTCCATAATAATCGCTTTGATTTCGTCGATTGATTTTCCT
>JAHITG010000295.1 GCA_018817865.1 Spirochaetota bacterium | reverse complement strand
CAGTTATAGAAGCAATATTTGAGACTTGGGAAAAAACACACCCCAGAGAATATAAATCTCATGTTATCTATATTAAGGATGTTAAAGACACAAGGAGAGATAAATTTGCTTCATCAGACCCTAGAAAAGACCCAGTCCACAATGGCATATTAAGGTATACGCTAGACATTCCCGAAAGAGTTATATATATGATTAGAAAAGTCTATAATGCAACTGAACTACCAATGAACAGAGAATTTTTTTTAACTTTTGCTAAGAAGTTTCCCAAATACAAAGTAGCAGAAAAATTATGAAAATTGCACTATCAATGATTTGCAAGGGGTTAAAAGATGATGCACCTAAGTTAAAGCGTGCATTAAACTCTATTTACAAGTACGTGGATGGTATATATATCACTCTTTCAGCACCCCGTAATTTAGCTTTAGAATGCGAGGCTGTATGCAAGAAATTCAAGGCAAATGTGTCATATAATTCAGGTTTATGGACTGCGGACAAGGAAACAGTTAATTGGTTAAGAAAATTCTTTGAATATGAGCCGAATATAAAAGTCGGGGACAAGCTTTTTCTCTTTGATGAAGCCAGAAACTACAATTTAGCTCAAATTCCCAAAGAATATGGATGGTTATTGTGGATTGATTGTGATGATGTAGTCAGAAACGCCCAAAATCTTGAAAAAGTCAGGTTAATGGCAGAACAAAGAAACATTGAAGCAGTTTATTTTAATTATTTATATCAAGTAGAGTTAATTGAAGATGAAAATCCGCCCGAACAGTGGAAAATAAAGAATATTATTATTGAGCATATTAGAGAACGGCTAGTTAGAAATAATGATAAGTTTAAATGGATTGCTCCTATTCATGAAACATTAATAGAGCAAGTGCCAACTGAAAAAACTGACAATTATGATGTTGAAATTCTACATTTATCAACAAAAGAAGATAAGATTGAATCTTTAACACGTAATCTTCCCAATTTGGAACTGGCTGTTGCAAAAACAGAAGGAAAAGACCCAAGACATCTTTATTATTTAGCTAAAGCATATTTTGATAAAATAACTAAGGAAACAGACGAGAGGGCAATTCCTTTAATCTTAGCGTATTTAAACGGAGAGAATAAATCAGGTTGGCCACAGGAAAGAGCTCAAGCGTGCATGTACTTAGCTGAAATATATAGAAGAAATGGGCAGTCTGATAAATCAATTAGAGTTTTAATGAATGCTTTAATTGAATCGCCAGAAGACCCCAGTATTTTTGTAAATATCGCTATTGATTACGCAAGCAGAAAAGAATGGGAAAGAGCTTTATTTTGGGTAAAATTAGCTTTACAGATGCCTGACGTTAAAACTACTCTTGTTAAAAATCCAAGAGATTTAATTGGTATGTCTTTGGAAGTTATATATAACGCTTCAATTAATCTGGGCAAGATAGATGAGGCGTGGGCGGCAGCAGAGAAATTAAAAGAGTTAGACCCTAATCATCCGCAAGTTAAGCATATTCACACTTTTATCAATCAACTGCGTGAACAAAGAGATATAGCCAAAATTATAGTAAAGCTTACTGATTATTTGAAAGCTACAGGTGAATATCATAAAATTAAGCCTTTACTTTCTGCAACGCCAAAAATTGCAGAAAATACGCCTTTTATTATTGATTTAAAAATGAAGAATAATCCGCCTCGTGCATGGGAAAAGAATGAAATAGTTATTTATTGTGGTCCAGGCTTTACCATATGGAGTCCGAAGCGATTAGATAATCCACAAGGTTCATTTATAGGCGGGAGTGAAGAAGCTGTTATTCGTATGTCTAGTGAATTACAAAAACAAGGATGGAAGGTAACTGTGTATGCTGACCCCGGTACAGATGAGGGAGATTACGACGGAGTGCAATGGTTACCTTATTTTAAGTTTAACTCATTGGATAATTTTAATATTGTAATAGCTTGGAGAAATCCAAAGTTCTTTACTCAAGGTATAAAGGCTAAAAAGAAGTATGTCTGGTGCCATGACATACAAAATCCTTTAGATTATTCTGATGAGGTAATTAAAAGTGTGAATAAGTTCTTCTTTTTAAGTAAATGGCATCGTGATAATGTAAGTAAGTTACCTGAAAATAAAGTGTTTTTAACTACGAATGGAATATGAAAAATCTTAAAAGAAT
>JAHITG010000294.1 GCA_018817865.1 Spirochaetota bacterium | reverse complement strand
ATGGACAAATATCGATGTAACCCTGTATGGAGAGGATACAACAGGCAGGACCAATTCCTCAAGTTATGCTTTTACAACAACGGAAAACACGCCCCCTCCCAAAGTGATGTTGATCACCCCTCTAAATAACATCTGGACCAATATTCAGACCGTTGAATTCCTCTGGCAGAGCGTCATTGACCCGGCATCAGGCATCAGCAATTATATTATGAAGATAACCAACCTTTCGGCATCGTGGAGCACAAATGTAATAATCCTGTCAACCAATCTTACTGTAAATAGTATACCCGTAGGGACAAATTACTGGAATGTACAGGCAGAAGACAGGGCGGGATACACAGGAGAACCCAGCAGTTCCAATTCAATTAAGATCGATATGACCCCTCCGAATATCTCCCTTTCCGGCCCGATGAATGGGAGTACTTCAGGGTACTTGTCCGTAACTTTTAACTGGACGGCATCGGATGCTTCAAGCGGGATCACCAACCAGAGAATCGAGATCGACACGAACAATAATCCGTCTTTATTTGAGATCGTAAAATACACCAATACCGGTTATTCCTTTACCTTTCAAAGGAACGGGACCAATCACTGGAGAGTCTGGGCAAAAGACAGGGCCGGGAATACAAATTACAGCGCAGTTTGGAATATCAGCATCAATACAGCCAGTGTGGCCGCAAACCTCTATTATCCGGCAGATGCTTATGTTAATACGGATTCACCTCAGTTCTTCTGGAGCGATGAGAGTTCAAGAGGGGTGAGCAGTAATATCATTCAGATAGCAGTCACCAGTAATTTCAGCGCTTCCCTCCGCATGGCTTCCGGAGGTGCCGGCTTTACGAACTGGACCGTAAATCCCCCCCTGACAAACGGCCGATACTACTGGATGGTTCAGACATACAGGCTGAGCACTTCCACGTGGTTCACATCGGAGACCAGATGGGTCTGGGTCGACACCAATTTCCCGACACCTGCCAGTCTGATCGCCCCGCCCGACAGCACGATCTTTACCAATGCTTCAGGAGGAATAGACCTCTTGTGGAACAGTTCTGTTGATACTGGTTCGGGTATTAACTTTTACAGATTATATATCGATGATACCGCAGGCCCCTGGTCTACGAATATTTACCTTGCAGGTACAAATATAAATGTCAGCCGGACCACTGAAGGTATATACGAATGGTATGTACGGAGCTATGACATGGCCGGGAATAGCACCCGATCTTCTACCAATACCTATTTCATAGACCTTAATCCTCCGGGTAAAACCATTCTCGTTTCCCCTGTACATAATACCGTAACAAACGTCAGCTCCATTAATTTTGTATGGAACCGTACTTCAGAGGCCATCTCCGGCATCGCCGGCTATGGACTGACCATTACCAATTCAACAACACTCTGGAAAACAAATATAACCACCGCATTGACCAACAGGTCAGTGAATGATCTGAATGAAGGCGTACTCTACTGGTATGTTTCTGCCACGGATGGAGCCGGCCGAAGGGGTGAAGAAAGCCAGACCAACAGGCTGACCATCTCTTATTCTGACCCTTATTTTTCCGATGTCCTTCCGTGGGACAACCAGGTCGATGTAGCAACCAATGCTGATATTACTTTTAATATTTTCGACAGTATATCAGTCGTATCTCAGAGCATAGGAGTAAGGATCAACGGTGCTCTGGCCCTGACCAACGGCCTGTTCCAGGGAGCATACAGCGGTTCAATAACAGCAAGCAACAGCGGTTACGCCGTTATTGTAGATCCGGCCGGCCCTTTTGCATCGGATTCCATTATTACAGTACGAATAACCGGAAGGAACAATAATAATCGAAGTGTTACAAGCAACTTCTCCTTCAGAACAATAGATACAGTAGGTCCATCCATAATTAATACCCAACCCGCGAACAGTACCACTAATATTTCCATACAATCCAATATTATCCTCTTCTTCAACGACTCCATGCGCATCGACAGTACAAACTGTTTTTCCATCAGGTCCGGGTCCGGACCGGTCAACGGCTCTTTTTCCTTTATTTCAAACAGTTACCTGAACGATACCCTTGTTTTTGATCCTTCCCTTTTCTTGAGTTACAACACCTTTTATACTGTTACCATATCGACCAATGCCTGGGATACCGGTAATAATGTTCTTCAGGCAGGGACGAACTTCACCTTTAAAACAGTAAGGGAAACGAATAAAATACGAATAGTCGATCTCTATCCCCCTCATAACAGCATCAATGTACCTGTCTCCTCTCCCATCCGGATCCAGTTCAGCGGCTCCATGAACACTTCATCCACTTCCGCTTTCTCGATCCTGCCGCCTGTTGCAGGATCATTCTACTGGAGAACGAATCTTTTATACAACGATACACTCTATTTTCAGCCGTCCACTGATCTGCCGTTCCTGACGGCCTATACCTGTACCCTCACGACAAATGCCATAAGCATATACGGCAACAGGCTCATAGAACTGACCAATATTGTTTTTACCACTATCCGGGACCTGGTACCGCCGGCCAATGTATTCTATTTAAAAGCCGATGTAGAGGAAAAAATGATCCGACTGACATGGCAGAATCCGATGGATACTGATTTCATGGGGACCGCGGTCTATTTCCGGACTGACGGGAGATATCCTCTGTATCCGGGTGACGGCATTCTCCTCTGTGACCGTCCCGCAGCACCGGGGACGGTTGACTCTTTTCTCCATGAAGACCCTCAACTGGATCTTATATACTACTATACGGCCTTCACCTATGATAATATTCTTCCGCCGAACTACTCCGTTCCGGATGATAATGCAAGGGCCCAAGCAACCCTGGGCAAGTCCGTTGATATCATGGATATCCGTCCCAATAAAATGAGTTTAACAAAAGATGGGTTTGTGGAAATAATCATCAGCCTGTCTGAAGCAGTTGATATTAATATTGAAATATTCAATATAGCAGGAGAAAAAGTAAAAACGATAAACGGGCCTCACAGTAATGAATTTCAATATAAATGGTATGGAGCGATCAAAGATAAAGAAGGAAATGTCAGACCAAAAGTTGCACCGGGAGCATATTTTGCCGTATTTAAGTATAAAGGAGGAAAGATAAAGATCTTCTATATAATCAAGTAAGGTGGTTCCAGGTTCTACGTTAAAGAATATCAATATACAACCCTTAAACGCAGAACATTAAAACTATATTATGAAAAAATTATGTTTAATTATTATCATATGCACTCTTTTATTCAGCCTGCCCGTTTATGGAAGCACGGGCGAGACCGGGTATAATTTTTTAAAGATCAGCACGGGGAACAGGGCTGTTGCCATGGGAGGTGCCTATGCCGGTGTGCAGGGAGATATCATCTCAATATACTACAACCCTTCCGGATTGGTCAGATTGGAAGGAAAAGAGATCTATTTTATGTACCGGAGCTGGTACTTTCAGACAGATTACGGCAGCTTTTCCTATGCTCAAAACCTGAAAGACATCGGCAGTTTCGGGCTGAGCCTGATCTATTACATGCTTCCGGACGTAAAAGAAGTGGATACGGACGGATTTGAGACCGGTGATATACTATCAGGTAATAATTATGCATTTATCCTTACCTATGCCAGGGATATCTTTTATGATATACAGGCGGGTTTAAATATAAAATACCTAAATGAGAGGATAGCAGATTCCGAGAATAAAAGTATAGCCCTGGACCTTGGTATTCAAAAAGAGGTCTATTCAACGCCCTCGGATTCGATAAACCTGGGGCTGGTTTTACAGAACTGGGGCTTTAAATTCGATATTGATCCGGATGATCCTGTGCCGATAAACATAAAGACCGGGATAGAATATACTGCTTATAAAAAATTCAGGCTTAACTTTGATATTAACCGGCCTGTTGACAGCACCCTGGTCTACAATATTGGAGCCGAGTATAAAATATTTAATATGATCCTGTTAAGAGGAGGATATAAGATCGGATACGATTTGGAAAGTTTTTCCTTGGGGCTGGGCTTTGACAGCGGCTTTTTTTACAGTAAGGTCATTCTATTAGTCGATTATTCCTTAACAAGCCTTGGACTTTTAACCGACAGCCAGAACTTTTCATTGAAGATCCGGTTTTAAAACCTGTATCACCCGGTCCTTAATTTCTGAACCGCGACGGTTTAAAAATACATGTAACTTTGAAGTTGCAAATATAATAACACCTAAAGGGGCAGGCAGCTATAAAAAAATTATTTATACCATTTATCGTCATACTTATCCTGAATAATGATCTTCTTTCCGAACCTGCAGATAATATCACCGTAGGGACACGCCCTGCTTCATTGAGCAGGGCATTCACGGGAATGGCAGATGATGCCAGTGCTCCTTTTTATAATACGGCAGGAACGGCTTTCCTCCATCAAAGTGAGCTTACATTCCAGAATATATTCTTTAAAAAGAAACTCAACTCTTTTAACTATATCAGCTTTAATCAGATCATGGGGGAATACGGAACATTAAGCATCGGCGGTATAAAAGGCTCTTTTACCGACAGTTTCGGAAATATCAATTATCTGAATTGCGGATACGGCAAACAGCTCTTCTGGTTCTTAACAGCGGGGATCAATATAAAATATTTCAATCAGATAGCTCTTGGCAAGAACATCGATCAGGCGGACATGGACCTGAGTATCTACTTCAACCCGACTATAAACCAGAAAAAAGAGATCCGTGAATTACTGGATAAAACAGAAAATTATATACGGAAAAAATCAGACTCCTCTTTGGAATTAGGCAGGAAGGTCTTCCATAAAAAAAAGTATGTGGAAGCCATTAATCTGTTCCAGGAGAGCCTGAAATATGATCCCAATAATGATGATGCAAGAGAATACCTGCTGGAATGCGGGAGGATCACCGGTATAAATATCCAGCTGCCTCCAAAGGTCAATATTCGTTCAGAATCGTTTAAGGGTAACTTCACTTTAAAAGAGAGAAAGCTTCTTGCAGAAAAGGAGTATCAGAAAGGACTGGAACACTATTATAATGAGAATTACATACTTGCTTTAAAATCCTGGCAAAAAGCCCTGGATATACTGTATGTAAATAATACGGTTGACAGGATGAAAATGGGGGTTTCCGTCAATAACCTGTTTAAGCATACTTATATAGATGATTCATCAAAATTACGGTCACTTATAAAACTGAATTTCGGGATCGTCTATGAGATCTCTCAGAGTCTGAGGCTGATCACGGAAGCCTATAAATTTGAAGGGAATAATAATCCGCTCGGCCTTGACCTGGGAACGGAGATAGATGTATTAAGTTTCTGTTCCCTGAGAGGGGGCATGGAGTTCGGTCAGCCCATTACATTACAGAATAAAAACAACCGGTTTACAGCCGGAATAGGGTTTTATTTTAATAACTATTCTTTTGATTATGCTTATCTCCCCAATGATCCGCTCTATCATCATTCAATATCGGTGTCAATAAAATTCGGGATGAGCAGGGAAGAAGAAGCGGTCAATCTTCTTAATGACGGGATACTGTATGCAAAGAGCGGAAAGATCGATGAAGCAGAAGAAAAATGGAAGAAAGCACTGCTCCTTGATCCTTCACAGAATATGGCCAGGAAATATCTGAACGGTGAAGTGGGCGTAGCAAGATCATTAACTAAAAAATCCGATGAAGAGCTCAGCCGAAACTCCTTTAATAAGGGATTGGAGAGTTTTAAAAAGGATGATTATCTGAACGCAAGGCTTCATTTTTCTGAAGCATTAATAATCCATCCCCAAAATAACGATGCCAGGTCCTATTTAGAAAGAACAAGAGAAAAGGTAAGCAGGATCACTACAGATGCCTTTATAAAAGGAAATGACCAGATGGCAAAAAAGGACTGGAAAAATGCCGTGTTAAGCTTTAAGACCATACTGCAATATGACTACCAGAATGAAGAAGCAAAGGCCCTCTATGAAAAATCCAGGGCCAACCTGCGGGAGCAGATGAGGGCATATCTGGATGAAGCAGAATTACGGTATAACAGAAAAGAATATTTAAATGCACTGGAGAATGTCCAGTTCTTTCTGACATTTGATCCTGAAGACAAAGAAGGAAGGGCCCTGAAATACAAGATCGATAATGCACTGGAAAAAGAGAGGATGCTTGCTGAATGCGGGTCAAAACAGGATAAAGCAGATACACTTGTCAGTAACGGTAAATATAAAGAGGCCCTCGAGCTGTATCTCCAGGTAAAAGCGGATTGCCCCGATTTCAAGGATAATGACCGGAAGATCAGCATCGTTACTGAAAAGAAACAGGAAGAAGAGAAGTTACAAGAGAACCTGAGGGAAGCTGATAATTATTTCAGGGACGGATTAAAAGAATACGAACAGCAGAACTATGAATCCGCCGGTAAATATTTTAAACGCGCCGTGGAGCTGAACCCCGGTCTTGTTAAGGCCCAGCTGTATATCAAGGAATCAGAGAACAGGATCTTTTTAAATTTGAAAAAAGAAGAACAGGTAGAAAAAGCAAAAGAACTTTTTAATGAAAGCCTCCGGTTAATACAGGAAGAAAAGTACAGTACGGCCCTGGAAAAATTAGAAGTGGCATCAACTCTGGATGAAGGGAATGAACTGATCAAAAATAAAATTTCCGATGTCAGGGACATAATTAATTTAAAGATCGAGAAACCCTATCAGGACGGGATCAGGTATTATAATGAGGGAAGGCTCTCCCTGGCCATAGAGAACTGGAATTATGTTTTAAAGATCCAGCCGGAACATACACTGGCAAAGACCTACCTGGAAAAAGCGATCGGTCAAAAAGATGAAAGCGTTAAACTACACAATAAACTGGGGAAGGATTTTTTAAAGAAAAAAAACTATTCCGGAGCCATAAAAGAATTCCGTGAAGTCCTTGCTCTTGATCCCGGTAACGAGACCGCTGAAGAAGGAGTAGAAAAAGCTTCTGAAGTATTACGGTCCAGAATCGACGCCTTTTATAAAAAAGGAGAGGCACTGTTCAATGAAAACAAGTTCATAAATGCACGAAAAGAGTTTATCAACATACTGGAGCTGGATCCCGGTTATCTCTCTGCAATAGAGTATAAAAAAAGATGTGATGAAAAGATCATTAGCCGGGATAAAGACAGCGAGGTCCAGCTGAGATTGGATAAGGGGAAGGAGTATTTAAAGAACAGGTTCTTCGATGCTGCCATAGTAGAGTTCAATAAGGCACTCCGGATCGAGCCCGGGAATGAAACTGCAAAAAAATTACTGGATGAATGCAATGACAATATCAGAAACCAGAAAAACAGAGATAAGATAAGCGACCTCTTTAATAAAGTTGCCCTGCATTACAGGGAAGAGGATTATAAAAATGCCCTTGATGTATTGCAGCAGATCATAAAGATCGACCCGGATAACGACCTTATAAAAAAATACATCACTATTACTAAAATAAAATGGAGTAATTATCTGGAAACCTATTACACAAAAGCAAAGAAGATGGAGGAAACAGGGGATTTTTATTCCGCCAAGACCTTTTATTTAAAAGTATACAAATCCGACCCGGAATACAAGGATATAAAATTTATCCTGGACCGGTTTGATTCCAAGATAAAGGATTATATAAACATATCGCGTGAAAAAGCCAGGGAATTTAATAATAAAAAGGAGTATCTCGAAGCATATACTCTGTGGGAACGGATCTATAAATTACTGCCGAATGATAAAGAAGCAAAAAAGTATATAAAAATAATAGGGAGTAAATCCGGCAAGATCACCGAGGGAAATAACCTGTTCTCCAAAGGAGTTGAACTTTATAGATCAAAAAAATGGATGGAGGCACTTATCTATTTCAACAGATCTATCGATCTGAATTCAACATTGAAATCCGCTTTTGAACAAAAGTATAAGACAAGTGTTGAAGAAAATCTGAAACCGGAACTGAACAGGATCCTGAACAGCGGGATAAAAGATTACGAAAAAAATGATTATTTGAAAGCCCTGGACAACCTGAATATCGTCTATCAAATGGCTCCGGAAAATCAGCGTGCCAGGAAATATTACAACAATGTGATCCAAAAATTAGACTCCCTGTCTCAGGATCATCTTGCCAGATCAAAAAATCATTTAAAAAGCAATGAACTCAAAAATGCCTACGACCAGATAAAACTGGCACTGGAGTATTCTCCCCACAGCGAGGAGATAAGGGGGCTTTTACTGGAAATAGAAGATAAATATTCAAAAAAGGATAAGATAAAGGACCAGCAGAATAAAGGAAATGTTGATGCCCTGCTCTTCGAAGGGATCAGGCTGTACAGGGCCGGAGACCTTGAAAAAGCCATTGTAAAATGGAAGCAGGTTATTGCCATGGACCCGGGTAACAGGAAGGTTAAAAATTATATAACAAGGGCACAGACCAAATTAACAAGGCTGGGCCAATGATATCATATGATCAGTAAGTTTTATTTATGAAAAAAATTACACTTATATTATTTATAGTACTTAACTTTATTAGACCTGCATACGCGCAGAACTGGCTTAACCTTAATAAAAAAAACGGCCTTTCAGATAACTATGTAAAGAAAATACTGATATATGGCAGGGAACTCTGGATCGGGACACCTTCAGGCGTATCTGTTTATGATCTGGATAGAAAAAAATGGACCCATTACAGCAAAAAGAACGTCCTTCCTGATAATTTTGTAAACGACATATTAATAGATGAAAACTATATATGGATCGCTACGGTGAAAGGGCTGGCACAATTTAATAAGACAAGGAAGAAATGGACAACATTCACTAAAAAGAACGGCCTGTCAGATGATCACATAACGTGTATCTATTCTGATAAAGAGAATTACTGGTTCGGTACCGGATACTGGGGGGTCTCTGTGTTCTCCAAAAGGACCGGATCCTGGTCGGTATATACATCGATTGACGGCCTGGCAGGGAACAAGGTCAATTATATCAATGGTATCGGAGATGAAATATGGTTCGGTACAAAAGACGGTATCACTCAGCTGAAGTATTATGAATTCATATGGAAAATATTCACATCAGCCAATACGGAATTCGGCCTCTCCAGGAACAGTGTTATTTCTCTGGTTGTAGACGGCGATGACGTCTGGTGCGGGACAGAAGGCGAAGGGATCTGTAAATTCAATACCTATAACGAAAAATGGGTGCAGTATAATACGGGAAACAAGCTCCTTGATGATTTTATCCTCTCTATGGTTAAGGATGGAGAGAACATCTGGGCAGGAACATTTGGAGGCGTCTCCCTGTATAACAAATATGCCAATACCTGGCAGAATTTCGGGGAAAGGAAAGAACTGCCGGAACCATCCATAACCTCCATTGCAGTAGACGGCGATTACATCTGGTTTGGGACCGCCGGGGGGGGTATTACCCGGTACAAAAAAGAGAAGCCGCAGATCGATATCAATCTGACACGTTCGGGTTATGCTCAAAAAAACCTTATAAAACTGTACGGCACGATCTATGACTATGACGGTATAAGAAATGTCAATATATCCTTTCGCAGGAGAAATGAAAACGCATGGTATGATAAAGGTATCAGGATATTGAAAAATAACAACACGGTCAATGACCTCTTTGCCCAGTGGGAGACAGGCGGACTGGATGACGGCGAGTATATAGTAAAGATAGATGTTTTTGACAGCAAAGGGAAGTTCAACTCGGCTGAAACTGTTTTCAGGATAGATACAATAAAACCTATCCTCTACCTGGACGAGTATTATACCTATAATAAATTTGTAAATGCGGGAGAGGTCAATATTACAGGCACCTATTTTGAAGATAATCTTGCAAAGATCATTCTTAGCCCGGGGGAAAGAAATGTATCGATCGATAAACTGCTGAAAACCTTTTCCGTCCCAATAACATTAAAGAATGGAATTAATGCATTCAAACTGGAAGCAGTGGATATTGCAGGGCAGAATACGGTTATTCCATTTAAGATCATAAAAGATACCGTATCCCCTGTTATCAGGGTCCTGAATAAAAAGACGCAGGTCTCTGAAGCTTTTTACCCGTTAAGAGGAGAATACAAAGAGGAAAATATCGACACTATTTCGATCCTGCCTTCTGGCACAACAGCAGATATTGATCTAAAGAACCAGACCTTTTCAAAAACCGTTAAACTGGAATCCGGCAAGAACACGATCACCTGTATTGCAAAAGACAAAGCGGGGAATAAGACCTCCGCGAAAATTAATCTCATTTACACGCCTAATCAAGACCCCGTGATCTTTGAAAATTATTCAGATTTTACCCGCGAAAAAATAATGGTCTTAAAAGGAAAAGTATCGGCCAGGGACATCAGCAGCGTTTCCGCGGAGTTGAATAAAATGAGTATACCCGTAAAAGTTGATCCAAAAAGTAAAAGATTAACAGTTAAGTTAAATTTAGAAGAAGGAAAAAATTATCTTTCCCTGAATATTATCGGTAAGGAGAATAAAAATTATCTCATGGTAAAGGAGATCGTCCGTGATACAGTGGTTCCTGTTATAAAATTCACTAAATTTCCCCAGTACATAAAAGATAGAAACACGGTTATTAACGGGACTTATTCTGATGAAAATCTCGATAAGATATATCTGCCGGATACTAAAGGATCTGAAGTGAAAATAATTCCAGCCAATCAATCCTTTTCCATGAGTTTAACAGTAATAAATAACATCACGCCTCTTAAATTCATTGTATCGGATAAAGCCGGGAACAGGAGTGAATATAATACTAATATTATCTTTGACAATATAACCCCGAAATTCTCCAAATTAACATATCCCCGTTATACCAATAAAAAAGAGGCTGAGATATCAGGTGAGTTTATAGAGGAGAATCCCCAAAAGATCGAAATCGATCCGGGAGAGATCATCGAGTTATCCGCAGGCAGGTTTAAGGGGATCGCCTATATAAGGGAAGAAGAAAATGAGATCAAATTAAAACTTTATGATCAAAGCTCACTTACGGCCGTCTCGAACTTTACCATAAATCATGATCAGGAAAAACCTGATTTTAACATACAGGAAATACCTGATATTACGGACAGCTCAGCTGTTAAAGTAAGCGGAGAAATAAAAAGTGATGATGTTGTAAAAATTACTGCTGAACCGGGAAACAAGGAACTCGACATCAAGGATAACAGCTTTTCCGGAATACTGAAGCTTCAAAATGGCATGAATGAGATCAAGATAGAAGTCTTTGATCATGCCGGGAACAGCAGTCAATATAAAAAGGAGGTCTTTTGTAATGCAGAGACCGCATCAGAACCTCCTAAAGGACTGATCACATTGAGTAAAACGGAATACCAGAAATTAAAAGAAAACAGGACCGGGTCTTTTGAACGGGAACCCGTTAAAAGAATAGAATATAAGAGGATAAAACTTCCGAAAAGTATCTCCCTGGTGCTGGCTCCCTATTCTGTCTCCCGGGGAGATTCCCTGTGGAAACTGTCAAAAAGCTATTACGGATCTTCTGATTATGCTGATTATGTTCAGAAATTCAATGAACTGATCGAACCATCCTCCATAAATTCCCGGGAAGAGCTGTTCGTCCCGACGATACAGCTGATAAACCAAATTTCTGAAGCTGAGAACCGTGATTATTCAAAGATCCTCTCTTTAATAACCTTAATACGATATAATTACGGTTATTTTCCGGATATGCGGAGATTCAACAAGTACCTGCGAACTTTATTGAATAATTACGGCCTGGATTATTCCAGGATATTCAGCAATTATAATAATACCGTATATATCATTAATAAAAAAAATCTCTTGATTTTAAGCCGGGGCAGAGCCGATATAAATAGTATAAAGGGTATTAAAAATGGTGTTGAATTGAATGGTCTTGATGTTCTTATGGTTGAAAATCATAAAAACAGGATCACATGTAATATTTTAAAGAATTATAGTTTCAGGAAATAAGCTGAAAACAAGGTAACTCATGTTCAATAATTTAAAAGATAAGATCACAGAAACATTCCGGGACACAAGAACGGTAAAATATATTTATGTGTTCATCCTGATAGCGGTTCTTGTCATTTTCCTGATCCTGTTCTTTCTGCCGGGTAAATACAATATATTTATCTCCCAGGCAAAAAATGAGTTTACAGAAGTAAGCCGGCTCTTTTCCGGGCAGATCGATAATTTTTTTGAACAGGAATACAGTAAGCTGAAACTCATTTGCGATTCCCAGTATATAAGGATACCACTTTTCCAGTATATGATCAGCAGACGAAGGAGTTTTACTTTAAAAAAGTATTTAAAAAGGATATTAGACCAGAATGATCAGTATGAAGCAGTAATACTGTTTACATCGGACAACATCAAAATAGCTCATTCCAGCCGCAGGAGATTTGATTTCAGCAAAATAAATAATAACAGGAATTTTCATCTTTTCCAAAACGATCAGGACAAGAATTACTATTTCTATCTTGTGGAAAATGTAAAAAATAATTTCAACAACAATATAGGAGTACTGGCAGTCATTTACAGTTATGAAGTGATCTCATTGCTGGGAAGGAACTATACAATAGATAAATTCGGAACCTCTTTTATAATTGATGATAAAGGTACAATAATATATCATTACATGGATCCTAATCTGATCAATAAAAGCTGGCTTAATTATGACCTGTCATCTATTCAGGATAATAAATTCTTCATGCATTATATAAATGGCAGATTAAATGCTTTTTCCATCAGCAAATGCCGGGCCGTTCCTTTCTACTCCGGGATAATGAAAGAGGCGGCTGAATTCATCAGGCCGTATAACAGCATCTTATTGATCATTTCACTTCTTGGCGGAATTCCTCTGATCATTCTGATATTAAATTTATTTCTATTTCCAGCCTCAAGGCCCGGGGGAGTCAAACTGTATGATTCCTATATGGAAAATCTGAGCGTCTCCCTGACCCAGATGGCCAAAGCTACGGAGACGGCATCCAAGGCTTCTCAACTGGCTTATGAGACGCTGAAAAATGAAGTTGATGCGATCAAGACCATATTAAACGATTTTTATCTGTTTATGGATAAAAGAGGGCCGTCTTTAAGTGAACTGAAGGGGGAATCCCGAAAAGAGATCGTAAATGATAAAGATCAAAGTACTGAAACAAAGGTCGAGGAAGGTAAAACAGAAAAACAGGGAATAGAAGTAAAAAAGGAGCCCTCATCAAAGAATAAAGCATCTGAACCGGTTTTCGGACCAGGGAAAAAAGAGAGGCCCGGAAGGAAGAAAAAAAAACAGGATATAAAAAAAACCGACCTTTCCAAACTGCCGTCCAGAGGATTGCTGGAGGATAACGGGATCATTATCGAAGGAGAGATAGATAAAGAGGAACTAAAAAAAATGGACATCAACAGTAAATTAATTATATTGGCAAAAGAGGACCTGGACATTAATAAAGGGCTCATTGAACAGGACGGTCAGATAATCATACCCGGAGAAACTGACAATAAGAAAGAGAAGTAAAAGCATGAAGAAAAAAATCAGCTTAAAGATCCAATTCGGACTATATATCGTCCTGCTTATAAGTGTCATAATAACCAGTATTCTGCTTTTTATCAGGAATCAGGAGAAAAATGCCCTTACCGAGGAGATGCAGCTCCGGGGAAGTGCTTTAATAAAGACGCTTGCCGGAAATGTAAAAGAGATCTTCCTGACAATGGGAACTACTGATCTGATATCCCTGTCAGGCCTGGTCGACCAGATCAAACAGGAGAAAGGTGTTTTTGATATCTGGATCCTAAAAGAAGACGGTTCTTTAATTATTCACAGTGATGACAAGATCCAGCAGCAGATAGACGAATCAACCGTAAAAAAAACGAAATTCTTTTTTAAAGAGGCCGTACCTTTAAAAGCCGCCGGCAAAAAGAATGAGGAACTGCTGGTCCTGTTCAATCCTCTAAAGAACAGTTATCAGATCTCAAAAGCGATCATGGTCAATAAAAAGAAGATAGGTATTGTAGGGCTGAACCTTTCAAAAAAAATGATAGATTCAACTGTATCCGGTGCTGTAAATAAACTGATCTTCATTTCTATTGTCTTCATTATACTGGGTATATTTTTTACCTATGTTCTTGTATCGATAATCGTTAAACCTATCAAGAGGCTGGCGGACGGGGCGAATATAATAGGAAAAGGAAACCTGGACCACCGGATAGATGTGATCTCTAATAATGAGATCGGAGAACTCGCGGAGACATTCAATAAGATGACAAAAGACCTGAAAGCGGCCCAGGCAAACCTTGTAGAAAAAGAGAGGATGGAAAAGGAGATCCAGATAGCCAGGAACATTCAGCAGGCACTCCTGCCGAAAGCAGTTCCCAGGATCAAAAAATTTTCTTTTGGTGCCCTGTACAGATCCGCCAAAGAGGTAGGGGGGGATTATTATGATTTTATAAGAGTAGATCCCACCCACCTTGGATTGGTCATGGCTGATGTATCCGGGAAAGGCGTCCCGGCAGCGGTTATTATGGCTATCACAAGAAGTATCCTGCGCTCTTATGCACCGGGCAATCTCTCTCCCAAAGACGTATTTTCTGTTGTTAATTACCTCCTGAGGCAAAATATTTATCAAGGGATGTTCGTTACTGCTTTTTACGGGATCCTTGATATAAAGAAGAACAGCCTTCAGTTCGCCAAAGCCGGCCATAATTTTCTGATAGTACACCGGAGCAAGACCAGGGAATGTGAGATCATAAAATCCAAAGGAACTGCTCTTGGAATGACTACTCCTGAAAGATTTGATAAAATAATTGAAGAGGCAGAGGTTAAACTGAATAAAGGAGATATTATTATTCAGTACAGTGATGGAGTAAGTGAAGCGAAAAATGATAAGGGGGAACTTTATTCCAGTGAGAGGCTCTATGAAAATATAAATAAATTTTCCGGAATTGATGCACAGGGCCTGGTAAATAAAATAGATGAGAGTGTCATATCATGGGCAAAAAACACCCCCCAGAGTGACGATATAAGCATAATAGCAGTTAAACTGGAAGAATAAAAAGTAAATGATAATATTATTGAAAAATTATATTTCTATATTATTTTTTATACTATTCTTAAACTTAATTAAATAGATTCAGTTTGAAGGAGAGTAAAATGGGTAATGAAGAATTAACAATTTACATTGACAAAAAGGAAACTCCTGAAAAGATATGGATCTTTTATTTAAACGGATACCTGCAGGCTAATACACTTGAAGAGTTTAAGAATAATGTTGAATCAGCTTTCCGTGAAGGTATCTATAATATTATTTTTGACTGTCATAAGATTAAATTTGCCAGTTCAGCTGCATTAGGAGCATTAATAAGCTTTTTAGATGAAGTGGAAAAAAATAACGGTAAACTGATCATGGTAGACTTATCTGAACCAATAGCAGATGTATTTGAACTCTTGGAGTTCTTTGATATTTTCCCGACAGTAGATACAATAGAAGAGGCATTAAGTAAATTTAACACTCTGATATAAATAAAAAAGATGCGGTCACCAACAATAATAAAAAAATTAAAAAAATCTATTAAAATCATGTTTAACAATGATCTTACCAATCTGACAATGCTTGTAAAGAACATTGAAAGTTTCATTCAGCAACACTCAGAAAACGCTAAACTGGTCTATAAAGTACAGCTTGTGGTTGATGAAATTGTGACAAACATAATTAAATACGGGTATAAAAAAGAAGAAGAAAATACAATAATAGTAAATATAAGATCATTTCAGAATTTGTTTACTATAACAATTAAGGATAACGCGAAATACTTTAATCCGATGGAACATACTTTACCTGATCTTAATAAGCACAAAGAATTAAAAAAAACGGGCGGATTGGGCATCTTTATGACAAGACAGTATGTTGATAAACTGGATCATGATTATCAGAACGGTAATATATTAAAGATAAAAATATATAAATAAGATCCCGGCATTTTTAAACGATCATTATATCAAATCCGGGTTTATTATTATCCGGTTATTCTTACGGTTCAAGTAATTGATTATTATAAAATAAATTTATGACTTCCATAAGCATTGATTTCGGGACAACTAATTCTGTTGCAGCCATGAATAAAGATGGACTGTTAACCATCATCCCAACATCCCAGGGCAGGAGGGTGATCCCTTCCATTGTGAGTTTTTCCGACCGTGGTGAGATCTTTGTCGGTGAAAATGCAAGATCAAATATAATTCCGGGGAAAACTCAGATCATTTTCTCCATTAAAAAATATCTTGGAACCGATAAAAAATTCAAGATCAATAATAAAAATTATACACCGGTTGAGATCACATCGTTTATTTTAAAATATATAAAGAATGAGATAGAAAAATACATAGGCCACAAGATCCCCAAAGTTGTTATTACGGCCCCTGCTTATTTTAAGTTAAATCAGCGTCAGGCTTTATCAGATGCATGCCACATGGCGGATCTTCAGCTTGAAGATATAATCAATGAGCCGACCTCTGCAGCAATTGCTTACGGTGTAACCCAAATAAATGAACAGAATATCATTGTTTATGATCTCGGAGGAGGAACATTTGATGTATCACTGGTGAAATTTTTAAATAATAAATTTAATGTATTATCTGTTACTGGGGACAACAACCTCGGTGGAGACGATTTTGATCTCAGGATAGTTAATTTAATCGTTCAAAAGATCAGAAAAGACCATAATATTAACATTACGAATAACCCGCTCCTTTTATATAAATTAAAAGAAGAAGCAGAAAAAGCCAAGATACAGTTATCAGAAAGTGAAGTTGCTCATCTTACTTTTCCATTTCTGAACCTCAAAAAGACAGATGGTCTTATCATTGAGATTAACCGTGACCTCTTTAAAGCCATGATAAAACCGTTCATTGAAAGGACGATCGTTCTTATGAATGAAGCCATTATAAACGCGGGTCTCTCACCCCAGCAGATAGATAAAGTACTCTTAGTAGGCGGTTCTACCCGTATTCCACTGGTCAAAGAGATGATCCATAATTACTTTTTAAAGGATATATACCTTGGAATGAATCCCAATGAATGCGTTGCACTGGGTGCGGCCCTTCACGCTCACAGTTTAAAGTCCGAAAAGAGATCCATAATCCTAAATGATATCATTCCCTTCTCTTTGGGAATTGAAGCAGACGGCGGCCTATTCATACCCATAATTAAAAAAAATTCAAGAATACCGGTTTCAGCCTCAAGGATCTTCACACCCATAATAAAAAAACAGAAAAATATTGAGATCCAGGTATTTCAGGGGGAAAGCAAAAAGACTTCAGAAAATATCTTTTTGGGAAATCTGGTCTTAAAAAATATTGGCGGGAAAAAAATATCCGAAATGCCAAAAATAGAAGTCAAGTTTACCGTAGATGAAAGCAGTCTGATCCATATTACGGCTATCGATCTATTAACCGGAAAATCCAGAGTGATCAAACTGACATCAACACCTAAGCCGGCTGTAAAAATTCTAAAGGATCATAAAAAGATCAACAGGATCCTTTCGCAAAAAGAACTTATAGCTAAATCAAAATTTATCGTAAAAAGCTTAAAACATGAACTAAAAAAACAAGATACAGATAACATTCAAAAGTATCAGATAAAAATCCTGATCAAAGAGATAAAACTTTTAAAGAAAAAAAAAGAGTATAATAAACTGGAAGAGAAACTCAACTTTCCTGCCGAACTTGAACAGATCCCCTCTTGAATGATATGGTTGAACAGGAAAAAGATCTATCCTTATGAAATAAGAACCATTATCCTTCTTGACTTTATATTTTAAATCAATATTAAATTATATATAGCCAATTAAATGAATAAAAAAACAATAGATGAAAAAATCAAGTGGATGATCTATGGTTTTTTGTACGGAATAATCTTTCCGGTTTTAGCATTAATTATTGACTACTTCTTTATCCAACATCAAAAAACAGCTTTTTTTTTATTATTCAGGAATAATCCTTTACACTGGATCATTTTATCTGCCCCTGTTGTGCTGGGTATGACCGCTTTATTGATAGGGATAAATAGAAATAAAGTAAAAAAAGCCTTAAAACTTCTGGCTAAAAATTCATTACAGATGATCGCTGCCTCTACAGAACTGACAAATTCAGCAGAAAAAATTTCTAAAAAAGCTGACGAACAGGAAGGGATCATAAATGAAACAATAGGAATCCTTGAAAAATTATCAATGATAATAAATTTAAATGCTGAAAACTCAAACTTAGTCAGTCAATTTCTGGAGAAGACCAAAGATCTGATGACCAACACCGAGGAAAGAATAAATAAAATGTCAATGGCCATTAATGACATCGCCTCATCCGGGGGGAAAATAAAGAATATAATAAAGATCATTGATGAAATTGCTTTTCAGACCAATCTTTTAGCGTTAAATGCTGCTGTAGAGGCTGCCAGAGCCGGAGAGGCAGGAGCCGGCTTCGGGGTTGTATCTCAAGAAGTAAAGAATCTCGCTTCGAGAAGTGCACAGCAGGCAAATAACATACAGCTATTAGTAGAAGAAATAACTGAAAAGATCAATACCGGCAATATTATTATGGAAGGAGCAAATGAATCCTTCACAGAAGTTATTGGATCAACAGATAAAACAGGAAACCGGTTAAAAGAGGTAATTGTATCTTCAGATGAACAGAAGAAGTATATAGAAAAGATCAAAAATACAATGGAAAATTTGAGCAAAGTTTCACAGAACAATACCGAACAATCAAAAAAAACAGCAGAAACTGCTGAAAAATTAAATACTCAGGCAGATACTATCCTGGAAGTTGCAAAAGAACTGAATAAAATAACAATTAGAAATAAACATAAAACTTCTGTTCAAGGCAGTGAGACCAGATTACTTCCAAAAGCATCACAATAAAAGGATAACAAGGTGCCGGGGCTTCACTTTATCACTTATTTTTCATTCTTTATATATCATACATGCGCTAAACGGTCACTTTCTTAAAATTCTATTAATT
>JAHITG010000293.1 GCA_018817865.1 Spirochaetota bacterium | reverse complement strand
TGGCAGAAATATGCAGAGGTAAAAGAGTAATCCTGGTGACGGCTACTCCCTATAATAATTCTCCAAAAGATATTCTCAGCCAGATCAAGCTATTTCAGAAATCCAGAAAAAGTACTATTCCTAATCTTCCTGATCTTGAATCTTTTTTTAACAGGCTATCAAAAAAATTAAAGAATCTGGACCGGCAGAAAGATTATAATGAATATATTAGAATAGTAAGAGAGAATGCAAGAGAGATACGCGAAAAAGTTCTTAAGTATCTGATGGTTCGGCGGACAAGGAGTGAAATTATTAAATATTTCAGTAAAGACCTTAAAGAACAGAAATTAAAATTTCCTGATATAGAAAATCCAATACCTTTGTTTTATGAGTTTAATGATGAAGAAGACAATATTTTTAATAAAACAATAGGACTGATATCAAAACAAATCAAATACTGCCGTTATTCACCTTTACTGTACCATAAGGAAAAAATATCCCAGCCTGAAGAAATTTCCCAGATTAATATGGGAAAATTCATGAAGATCCTTCTTATAAAAAGACTGGAGAGCAGTTTTTTTGCGTTTAAGAATTCCATTAATAGATTTATTCATTCATATGAAATGTTTATCAGCGAATTTGAAAAAGGGAATGTGTATGTCAGTAAAAAATATTCCAATAAAATATTTGAGTTTCTGGAAAATGATGATGATGAAGCAATCCAAAAATTAATTGATGAAGGAAAAGCTGAAAAATATGTAAGTAAAGATTTTAATGATGATCTTATCAGATATTTAAAAAATGATCATGATATCTTAAAACAGGTTAAAGCATTATGGGAACAGATCACAAGAGACCCGAAACTTAATTGCCTAATAAAACAATTAAGAGAGAATGATATTCTTAAAAATAATAAGCTTATTATATTCACAGAATCAAGAGAAACAGCTGAATACCTGACAAAAAATCTGCATAATAAAATTAATCATCAGGTCATCTGTTTTTCAGGCTCATCGGATGAAATTATTCGGGATAAAGTGATAGAGAATTTTGATGGCCGTGCGCGCCATCCAAAGGATGATTTCTGTATATTGGTTTCTACAGAAGTGCTTTCAGAAGGAGTCAACCTGCACAGATCAAATGTGGTAATCAATTATGATATCCCCTGGAACCCGACCCGCATGATGCAGAGGGTAGGACGGATAAATCGAGTGGATACAAAATTTGAAAAAATATATACTTTTAATTTTTTTCCTACTGTACAGTCTAATGACCAGATTAAGTTAAGAGAAGCTGCAGAAACCAAGATCAATGCATTTTTAACCCTGCTTGGCAATGATTCGGCTCTTTTAACAGAAGGTGAGCCTATCGGGTCTCATGAGCTTTTTAACCGTCTGATATCACAAAAAACTCTGGTAGATGATGATGAAACTGAAGAAAGTGAATTAAAATATTTACAGATAATAAAGAATATAAGGGATAATGATCCCCATTTGTTTGAAACAATTAAACAACTGCCGAGAAAGGCGCGATCCGCAAGAGCTTATAGTAAACTGAAAGGGACACTGCTTACTTACTTCCGCAGAGGTAAATTGCAGAAATTTTTTATTGGCTCTGATCGGGAACAGGCACAGGAGCTTGATTTTTTATCCGCAGCCGGAATATTTGAATGCAGTATTGATGAAAAAAGAGAGAAATTAACAAAAAAGTTCTATGCTCTGCTTGATAAAAATAAAGAAGCATTTATTTTGACTACCTCAGAAGAGATACAGGACCATCAGGGTAAAAAAGGCAGGGACAGCTCTGTTCAGATCCTGAAAATACTAAAAGTGATAATCAAAAATACACAAAAATTTACTGATGATCAGGAAATGTATTTGAAAAGGGTAATGAGCCAACTGGAGCAGGGGGGATTCCCGAAACATACAACAAAAGAAGCATTAAAAGCTTTAAATGAATTGAACTCAGGATTAATAAATCCATTAAAAGTGCTGGGTGTCCTCCAGAAGATGATCCCAATACGGCTTCTGGACAGCCATTATGTTGAAAAAGAATTTATAACTCAGCATAAACGGGAAGTTATTTTATCTTTATATCTTAAAGGGGAATGACAAATGGATAAACAGCAGGCGAGGGCCCTGATAAAAACCACTTTTGAAAACTCCTTTGATAAAAACCAATTTGTTCGTTTTATTAAAGATTTCCTTAATTCATATGATCAGAGTAAGGCCTTTAATCAGCCATTAACAGGGCAGTATTTAAAAGTATCATTTCGTAACTTTATATCTAAATTAGACAGGATTGGCCGTTATAAAACCAATAAGAATGAAATTGTAGATATTTTAATTGTTTATCTTCAAAAAGAAACATCAATTGAAAGAGCCAGGTCATCTCAGAGAAATTTTGTTGCGGGTTATTTAAGAGGGGATTATGGCAGTACTGTTATAAAAGATGCGGCACTTACTGCTTTTATCTCACCTGATAAAAAAGACTGGCGTTTCTCTCTGGTAAAAATGGATCACAAATTTGAAAAAAGCAAGAAAGGTAATGTTGGGGTAAAAGAAGAGTTTTCTCCTGCCAGACGCTGGTCATTTCTTGTAGGGGAACATGAGAATAGTCATACAGCCCAGAGCCAACTGGTGAATATCCTTGCGGATACTGATTTAAACCCTTCTCTTAATGATTTGGAAGAATCTTTTAATATTGAAAAAGTAACCAAAGAGTTCTTTATCAAATACAGGGAACTTTTTATCCGTATAGTAGAAGCCCTTGACAGGATTATTGAAAAGGATAAAAAAATCAAAAATGATTTTCATGAAAAAGGAGTCAATTCAGTTGATTTTTCCAAGAAACTTCTGGGGCAGATAGTCTTTCTTTATTTTTTACAGAAAAAAGGATGGTTTGGAGTCCCGAGGAATGAGAAATGGGGAGCAGGATCAAAACAGTTTTTACGGGAATTATATGAAAAAAAACACAGTGAATACCAGAATTTTTTTAATGATATACTTGAACCGCTTTTTTATGAAGCTCTGCGTATAGACAGAAGGCATGATGACCATTATTACAGCCGGTTTAACTGTAAAATACCTTTTTTAAATGGCGGGCTTTTTGATCCGATTGATAATTATGACTGGGTAAGGACCGATATCTTCCTTCCTGATGATCTTTTCTCTAACAGGAATAAAACCCCGGAAGGAGATACAGGTGATGGAATTCTTGATGTTTTTGACCGTTATAATTTTACCGTAAAAGAGGATGAACCACTGGAAAAAGATGTTGCGATTGATCCGGAACTTCTTGGTAAAGCGTATGAGAAATTTAATGCGATCCGGCCTGATAATTATAGTGAATACCTGAAAGCTTTAAAAGGAGGCAAAAAGGGAGAGGAGAGTAAATTCAATAAACAGTTCGGTGTTTATTATACTCCGCGAGAAATAGTTCATTATATGTGTAAGCAGAGCCTGATTAATTATTTATATACGGAATTAAATGACCAGTCAGTTACACATGAAAAATTCGGGAAAGATCAGTACAGTATGTTTGGGAATGAGACAAAAAAGGATCAAACTGAGTTGACTATAGAGCATAAGCCTAATTTAAGAGTATCAAAAGAAGATATTGAGATCGTGATTCATCATGGTGAACATTTTCTGGAGAATGAAGTTCATATAGAAAGATCAGGAAAAGAAACAGAGACCTATCAGTATAAATTACCTGAAAGTATTCGTAAGAATGCTGAACTGATTGACCGGAAACTTGCAGGAATTAAAGTATGTGATCCGGCCATCGGAAGCGGGGCTTTTCCAGTAGGTATGATGAGTGAGATTGTAAAGGTTAGAAATATTCTTTCCCCTTTTATCAAGAATCAGGACAGGTCAATTTATCAGTTTAAAAGGGAATGTATTGAAAACTCTCTCTATGGGGTTGATATAGATCCTGGAGCAGTAGAAATTGCAAAACTCAGGCTCTGGCTTTCCCTGGTTGTGGATGAGGATGATATCAAACAGATAAAGCCTCTGCCGAATCTGGATTACAAAATAGTATGTGGAAATTCGCTCCTTGGGGTTGAAAAAAACTTGTTTAATGATAAATATTTTCAAGAACTGGAAAATATAAAACCACTATATTTTAATGAAACCAATCCCAGTAAAAAGCAGGAATATAAAAAGCAGATTGATGACCTTATACATGAAATTACAAATGGCCATTCTGAATTCGATTTTGAGGTTTATTTTTCTGAAGTGTTTCATGAGAAAGGTGGTTTCGATGTAATCCTTGCGAATCCACCATATGTGGTATTAGAAAAAAAAGATTTTAATGAGACTTATCAATTCATCAAAGGTAATAACAATACATATATTGCATTTTTAGAAAAAGCATTAATGTCCATTAATGTTAATGGAATTATTTCATACATTATCCCTACAACTTGGCTAGCAGGAAATAATTATAAGGATGTAAGAAAATATCTTTTAGCAAATAGATATATACAGCAAATAATTCAATTACCATATGATGTTTTTGAGAATGCTTATGTTGATAATCTAATTCTTGTTTTAACTGGTAATAAACATAACAATAATCAAGTCTTAACATTTAAATTTAAAATAAAAGAAGAAATCAGAAATAAAATAGACTATAATCACTTCCTTATTAAAGATTGGTTAAATGATTCTGAAT